>CAYJIC010000044.1:0-15393 GCA_964370155.1 uncultured Oscillospiraceae bacterium | reverse complement strand
AACAAAAGTGGGACTATCTTTATTGCAAAGATGCCGCTTTGGCGTTCTATCTTCTTGGCAAGCGTGCGTCTGCAAGCAAAATTTATAACATAGGTAGCGGCGTGGCAAATCCTCTTTCCGATTACGTACATATCTTGCGTGATGCCATAGACCCTAAGCTTCCTTTAGGTATAGGCGCTCGTCCTTATGCCAAAAACCAGGTGATGCACCTTTGCGCCGATATCACCCGCTTGAAAGAAGAAACAAACTTTTCCCCTACCACTTCTTTTGAAGATGGTATTCGCAATACCGTAGCATGGATAAAAGAACAAAGGCAGGTAAAATAATGAAAACCATTACCGTGGTAATTCCTACTTATAACGAAGAGGATAACGTGTTGCCTTTGTACGAGGCAGTAACGGAGCAGTTTTCTTTGCATCTTTCTCGCTACAACTACGAAATTTTATTTATCGATAACGCTTCAACCGACGAAACACGTCCACGCCTGCGTGATATTTGCCATAATGATAAACGCGCAAAAGCTATTTTCAACACACGCAATTTCGGCCCATTCAACTCTCCATATTATGGCTTGTGTCAGGCAAAGGGCGATGCTGCTATTTTGCTTTGTGCCGATTTTCAGGACCCACCCGAGATGATACCACAGTTTGTGGAAAAATGGGAATCCGGATATAAAATTGTGTCCGGTATCAAAAGCACCAGCACTGAAAACAAGCTGATGTATGCATTGCGCAGCTTATATTATAAAGCTATCCGTAAAATGGCCACCATAGAATTTATCGAGCATTTCACCGGGTTTGGCCTTTATGACAGAAAAGTTCTTGACGATTTCAAAAAACTGGACGATCCATCACCATTTTTACGCGGCATTGTGGCCGAGCTGGGTTATCGCCGCTGTGATATACCCTATCGCCAACAAGATCGCCGGTTTGGCAAAAGCAGCTATAACTGGTACAAGCTTTATGATGCAGGCATGCTTAGTGTCACGTCTTATACTAAAGTCGGCTTGCGTATGGCCACTTTGGGCGGTTTTCTACTTGGCTGCATCAGCGCCATAGTTGCGCTGGTATATTTAATATTAAAGCTTGTATATTGGGACAGATTTGTTGCAGGCACCACGCCTATTCTACTCGGTGTGTTTTTCTTTGGTTCTTTGCAGCTCTTCTTTTTAGGCCTTTTGGGCGAGTATGTACTCGGGCTAAACACTCGCAGCCTTCACCGTCCATTGGTGGTAGAAGAGGAACGTCTAAATGATGCTGATAACGAAAACAAAGATCATTAAAAATATATCTACGCCACAACACTTTTATTAATTCAAAATCGTTTTACATATTTTCTATGCCACGTATTTCGCTTCCATAAAAAAACAATCGATTATATGTTAATTTTTTTATTTTGTTGTGTTTGTCATTTTTTTTAATTTTTATTCAAGCCTGTTTCCCATTGACTTTGTATACTATTGTTAGTTATAATTATTTTACAGATATTTCACGGTATATTATTTGTATATTTTGCTTAAAAGGAGACGAAAATCATGAAAATTTTCAATGGCAAGGGAGTTTTTCCCGGCATTGCTTTTGGCACGGTTTTTTTAATGAAAAAACCCGATACAAATATTGATTCAAGCAAAGCCGCCGATCCTTCAGCCGAGTGGGAAAAATTTCTTAGCGCAAAGCTTGAAGCAGACACTCAATTAGCTGCCTTGGTAGAAAAAACCAAACTCGAAATTGGCGAGTCGGAAGCAGATATCATTGATGTACAGCGTCTTATGTTAGAAGACGGTGATTTTAATGAAGAAGTAGAGGCACTTATTAAAGAGGACGGTCACAAGGCGGCTTATGCTGTTACCGTCACCGGCAAGAAGTTTTCAGAGTTTTTTGCTTCTTTGGACGACCCATACATGAAAGCTCGTTCCACCGATGTTTTTGACGTATCTCAACGTTTGTCCGGCATCTTACTGGGCCAACGTGTAAATTTACACATGGAAAAACCCTCTATAGTGGTGGCCGATGATTTAACGCCAAGCGAAACCCTTCAAATGGATAAAAGCAAAATCCGTGCTTTTGTCACACGGCGTGGTTCCACTAACTCCCACACTGCTATTTTGGCTCGCATCTTAAATATCCCCTCTATTGTGCAAAGTGATGTTTCACTTAACGAAGATATCAATGGAAAAAGCATGGCTGTAGACGGTGGTGCCGGCAAAGCATTTCTTGAGCCTGATGATGCTACCATCGAACGCCTAAGCGATCTTCAAAATCAGCATCGTGACCAAGCAAAAAAGCTCGATGCTGTACGTGGACTTCCCAGTATCACAAAGGACGGCAAAATTGTAAAACTGTTTGGCAACATCGGCAGTGTAGACGATATGCAGGCTGCACTTTCTTGTGACGCCGAAGGTATCGGACTTTTCCGTAGTGAGTTTTTATACCTTGGCCGCAATGACTATCCCGGCGAAACCGAACAGTTTGACGCTTATCGTAAAGTTGCCGAGGGCATGGCAGGTCGTTTGGTTGTCATCCGCACTTTAGACATCGGTGCCGATAAACAAGTCGGATATTTTGATTTGCCTCATGAAGAAAATCCCGCTTTGGGTTGGCGTGCCATTCGCATTTGCTTTGATAGGCCAAAGATGTTTAAAACACAGCTTCGTGCTATTTATCGTGCATCTGCCTTTGGAAAAATCGCTATAATGTTCCCAATGATTACTTCTAAATGGGAGATAGAGCGTTGTAAAGAAATTGCCGCAGAAGTTCGTGCAGAGCTTTCTTCAGAAGGCGTTGCTATCGGCGACGTAGAGCTGGGTATCATGATCGAAACCCCCGCTGCTGCAGTTCTTGCTGAAGAATTCGCTCAAGAAGTAGACTTTTTCAGCGTAGGAACAAACGATTTAACTCAATATACTTTGGCTATCGATCGCCAAAACGAAAAACTGGAACCGTACATGGATGCGCATCACCCGGCTATCTTACGCTTGCTTGAGCAAATAGCTGACGCCGCTCATAAAGCCGGTATATGGTGCGGAATTTGCGGAGAGCTTGCCGCTGACCTTACTTTAACCGAAAAGTTCTTGCAAATGGGTTATGACGAGTTATCCGTATCTCCTACCTTCATTTTAGAAACCCGAGCACACATCCGCAATTTGGATCTCGGTCTTAAGAAATAGTATGTTTTATCATATATAATATATAAAGGAGTTTTTACAATGACAGAAATCAAGTATACTTTAGTAGACGAGTTAGGTTTACATGCACGCCCAGCAGGACAGATAGTAAAAGCAGTAGCTGCTTATCAGTGTGATGTACAAATCGGCCGTGCTGATAAAATGGTAAATGCAAAGCGCGTTATGGGCGTTATGGGCCTTGCCTTGAAACAAGGTGAAGAGCTTATCATGACTTTTGACGGCCCCGGTGAAGCAGAAGCTGCTGCTGAAATTGAAGCATTTTTGAAAGAGAATGTTTAAAGGAGTGCTTTTTTATGCGTATTATTAAGACTAAAAACTATGACGACATGAGCCGTAACTTGGCTAATATCATTGCTGCACAAATAGTTATGAAACCGTCTTCCGTATTGGGTCTTGCGACCGGGTCCACACCCACCGGCACATATAAAAAACTTATTGAATATTATAACAACGGTGATGTTAGTTTTGCCGATGTCACTAGCGTAAACTTGGACGAATATGCCGGTTTATCGCCTGAAAATGACCAAAGTTATCGTTACTATATGTGTGACAATTTCTTTAATCATATAGACATCAACCTGGCAAGCACCCATGTTCCAAACGGCCTTGCAAAAGATGCCGCTTTAGAATGTGCACGTTACGAAGAAGTGATTGCTAGCACCGGTGGTGTAGATTTGCAGCTGCTTGGCATTGGCTCCAACGGACACATCGGCTTCAACGAACCCGGTAATGAATTCAAAAATTCAACTCATCTTGTTGATTTAGCCGAAAGTACTATCGAAGCCAACAAACGCTTTTTTGATTCTATCGACGATGTTCCTCGTCAGGCATATACCATGGGCATCGGCAGTATCATGAAAGCAAAAACTGTATTAGTGGCAGCATCAGGAAAAGGTAAAGCTGAGGCTATAAAAAAAGCTTTGAGTGGACCTATAACACCACAGTTACCCGGCAGTATTTTGCAAATGCATCCAAATGTTATTTTAGTTTGCGATGCCGAAGCTTTATCTGAATTATAATTTCATATGTTTAAACACAGACAGTATTTTACCGTCTGTGTTTTTTTATACTTTAAAAGATGCCGCCGGCTACGACTTCACCTTTTTTACGTAATTAATTATTATTTTATGTCTGCAATGTTTTAATCAGCCGAAGAATATCCATCAGCGTATCATTCAAATTTTTTTCGCTATGCAGTTTTGCTTTTTCAAAGTCCTCGGCTACGCGGTTTATACTAAATATAGAGCAAACACCCTTACTATATATTTCCTCTATGCCTTCACCAACCTCACCCACCAAAACGATCACCGGTACATTTTTTTGCTGCGAGTGCTTTGATACGCCATCCACCACTTTACCTTTAAGGCTTTGACAATCAATTCTACCTTCACCGGTAAACACAAAATCCGCACCTTCCACCTTATCATCATAGCCAACTGTGTCTAGTACCGTTTCAATGCCTGAGCGTAAGCTTGCATTCAAAAAAGCCATCGCGCCTGCACCAAGGGCGCCTCCCGCTCCACTTCCCGGTATATCCGCCACATTTTTTTGCAAATCTTTTTGTATTATACCATCTAAGTGCTTTAATCCCTTGTCCAAAAACTCCACCATTTTTTCATCAGCACCTTTTTGCGGAGCATAAATATATGCCGCACCAGCCTTCCCATGCATCGGGTTTTCCACATCACACATGGCCGTCACCTTCACGTTCTCCAACAGTGCATCAGCCTGTGTGGTGTCAATTGCCGTAACATCGCATAAAGTGCCACCCACCGGAATGAACTCTATACCATCTTTATTATAAAACTTCACCCCAAGCGCTGCTGCACATCCACATCCCGCATCGTTTGTGCAGCTACCTCCGATACCCAAAACAATTTCTTTTGCCCCGCTTTTTATGGCATGACAAATTTGTTCGCCCATCCCAAACGTGGTGGTTTTTGATGGATTTTTAGCTTTGTCCACCAGTGGAAGTCCGGCTGTAGCAGCTGTTTCTATCACAGCAATATTCCCAAAGTTTGCATAGCAGGCTACCATCTCTTCAAAGTACGGTCCACTTGCAGACATCGACACTTTCTCACCTTGCATACTATGCAAAAAACAATCCACTGTACCTTCTCCACCGTCAGCTACCGGGATGCTCACCACTTCACATGTGGGAAAAATCTCTTTTATACATCTTCGGGCTACTTCGCATATCTGCGGTGAACTTAACGTACCTTTAAACGAATCAGGTATCACAACACATTTCTTCACTTTTGCCACTCTCCTTAAAACCCATTACTGTCATTTTTATAGTATCACATCACGCTTGCTTTGACACATGCTTTTACATCAATTTTATTTTTCTTCACTTCATGCAAAGTGATAGTATTGAAATCGTGTATTATTTTTGACTGTTTCATGTCTTAATTTACTACAAATAACAAATGTGATACATATATTTCATGGCTAAACATTCATTAATTGCCCACTTATTATTTTACTTTTCCTGTGTTTTTTGCTTGCACTACATATTCAATTATTGTATAATAATTTGTAATTTTCTCGTATAATAGTTAAATTTTTTTAATATCATTTTTTTACTATGTATTACTTTTGTTGATTTTGCAATGATCTGATACAGTAAAATTTCATACTAACTTGCTCTAATGTTTATCATAAATCTAGGTTCATGTGTTATGGGGTATATATGGCTGCATATTTAATGTTTGTGTTTAATTTTGTGTTCTTTTTTCATAATATTTTTTATATAGAATTACTGGAAAGAATATTTGATGTCAAAACTAAAAGATCTAAGATTATTCTTTTTAGTTTAATAAGTTGCACCAGTGGCACTATTTTTCTAATTATATTTGGCAGTATGTCTGCACTGGGCTATGCCATAATGTTGATTGTTTATACTATTACTGTTATGACCTTATACATGCATCAAAGTACCATGGTTCGTGTTGCGTGTATACTCACTTTCAATATTCACATCATGGTTGTCCGCGCCATTTCATCGTCTTTGATATCCCTTGCCACCGATATTTCCATTGTAAATCTAGCACGAAACGAAATCTGGTTTTGGTTCATCTTAATTTTAACATCTATTTTCAGCACTGTGCTAACAGCCTTAATCCTTATTCTCATCCCAAAAAAACATCTCAAATCATTAACACAAAAAACTGAGCAGATGATACTTTTTATCGTTATTGCATCACTGGCAAATATATACATGATTGCCAACGGCATGGTATATGTCCATGATGTTCCGTATGACCTGCTTGCTATACATCAGCTTATCGCTTCCATCACATGGCTACTTGCTGTTTATTCTGCTTTATTTATGCTTGTGATATTTGATATGCTTCGTGAAAACAAAGAAACTCTCGAAAAAAAGCTGGCAAAAGATGCCGTATACAAAGATGCTTTACTTAGCCGCGTACAAGAAGTTATGGAAATCAACTGTACCGCTAACAGCTTGATCCGTGTAGTAGGAACTTCTCATTCAAAAGTCGAGGCTCTCTCCACATCTTATTCCGACTACATCTTCACACACCAGCAAAATCGTATTCATCCTGATGACTTACAAATAGCATTGGCACACACTTCTGCCAATAATATCATTAAAAACTTCAATGAAGGCACTCATAAAATCAACAGCGAATACCGCATGCTGCAAGAAAATGGAGTTTATCATTGGATACGTGATTCTATTACTATAAGACAAGATGCTACAAGTGGCGATATCATTGCCTTGCAAACAATAGTAGACGATATTCATGATATGAAAATGCAAGAAGAGTCTCTTATGCAGGATACTCAGCTCGACTATCTTGTTGGTGCATACAACCGCAAAACCACCGAAATGCTTATCGCGCAACATTTAGAAAAAGATACCTTCGCCACCATGCTTTTGCTTGATCTTGACAATTTTAAAGCTGTTAACGATAACATGGGCCACGCATATGGTGATAATGTACTAAAAGAGTTTTATGATAGCATCGCAAACAGTTGCCGCAAAGACGATATCATTGGCAGGCTTGGCGGAGATGAGTTTATTGTGTTTTTCAAAAACAGTTCCAGCAAGGAAAACATTTCCGCTAAAGCCGAAAAAATATGCACAGCTTCCAAAAAAACATATACTGACAACGATGGCAAAGTTTCTGTCACTGTGTCTTGCAGTATTGGTATTGCTGTAGCTCCAAAAGACGGTACAACCTATCAAGAATTATACGCAGCCTCAGACTCTGCCATGTATGCATCCAAAAGAAGTGGCAAAGGCACTTATGTATTTTACGGTGAAGAAAAATAATACAGCGAATATAAGTTTATGATATATAGTAGTATTTTATTCACAGGAGGATTTATTCTATGGCAAAAAATATCATCTTAGACGTCGACACCGGAAGTGATGATGCCGTGGCATTGATGGCGGCTATTTTGTCTCCTGAAATCAACCTTGTGGCAGTATGCACAGTTGCCGGCAACAAGCCTATTGAAAAAACCACCGAGAACACTTTGCGCGTGGTAAAGGCCATGAACGCAGATGTACCCGTTTACCGTGGCAGTCCAAAAGCTATTGTGAAAGGCTTGGTGGGCAACCGCCTCCCCCCTACTTTTCGTAGTCATATTGTAATTGACGGTAAAACTATGCAAATGCATGAAGATTATCTAGACTTGCCGGAAACCAACCTAAAACCCGAAAAAATACCTGCCCCAATGTTTTATGTGGATTATCTGCGCAGTGCTAAAACACCTGTCACATTAGTGGCTTTAGGCCCACTAACAAATTTAGCCATCGCTTTTATGATTGATCCTACCATCGTTGATAGCATTGAAGAAATTGTCATTATGGGTGGCGCATGTCGCCAATCAAACTCCACATCCAGCGCTGAGTTCAACATTTTTTCCGATCCTGAAGCCGCTTTATGGGTTTTACAAAGTGGTGCTGAAATCACATGGGTGCCATTAGATGCTACTCATGCTGCATACCTCACTAAATCTAACTGTGATGACTTTCGTGCGCTTGGCACGGTAGCAGGTGAGTTTGCTGCTAGTCTTATAGAACAACGCATTTTTATGCATACACATATGCAACCATTGGCTGCGCCCGATTCAGCCGCAGTACACGATGCATTGGCCGTATGCTATCTTTTAGATCCTTCTGTACTAAAAGATATACAGCATGTACACATGGATATTGGACTTTCTGACTTCGGCGAAGGCCAAACCATTATTGACCCACGATATTATCCCGAAGAACGTAATTGCCGATTTGCATTTAGTGGTGATCCTAATAAATTCGCTTCGTTATTACTCGATATTTTTAAAAACGGACCTAAGTCATTTCAAAAACATCATTAATAC
Source organism: uncultured Oscillospiraceae bacterium (assembly GCA_964370155.1). Classification (GTDB taxonomy): domain Bacteria; phylum Bacillota; class Clostridia; order Oscillospirales; family Ruminococcaceae; genus JAAYCI01. The sequence continues at coordinate 6,854 of CAYJIC010000044.1, read as the reverse complement.
GACTTAGAAATGCTAGGCTTCTCAAAACCAAATCAAATATAAAAATATAGATAAAAAAGATGCTATCTCTCTGCCACATACCCTGAGAAATAGCATCTTTTGATTTTTTAAAATGATACAACTTTTACACCGCATCGTTTTGCCAGTGCTTTATACCACTCATCTTTTTTACTGTTTGTCTCAATATAGTAGTCCACACACTGAAATATCCTCACTTCATCACTATCATTTCCCATATACAGATTTATAGAGCACTTTGCCGTGCTTTCTTTCAGCTGTTCCAAAAGCATTTCTATAAACGGCAATCCATCTTGTGTGAAGTATAAAAGCAGTTCAGCATTTTCATCATCGTAAAAATCATCAATCCACTTATTCACCACACGCTCAATGCTGGGTGGAATCTCGGTGGTATCAAAAAAGTATAAATACTCTTTTTCCTTTTTTTCAATAGGTATTGGCGCCAGTTCCAACTCTCCAGCTTCTGGCACACGCGCCCGCATTACTCCACGCACTAAATTTGGCCCGATTTCTTTATAGTTGAACGGATACCACATGTATCCATCGGATACCTCTGTTTCATATCCTAAAGACCGCAAAAACTTGCCTATTTTTTCTTCGTCATCAACATTGTGATATGTACACGCTAACACCCTCGGATGATATTTTTTCAGCAGTTCATCTCCTGCCAAAAGTGTATACACGTCAGGTCCGTCAATATCTATCTTAATAAGGTCTATTTTCTCATCTATAAAGTCATTAAGCATGACACCTTCCTTCGGATCATCCGTTAAAAACTCTTTCATTATCACTACTTTATCTTGATAATCTCTAAATGTGAGCTTAAGCGCTTCTATCCAATTATCACTCGGCTCGATTAAATAAGCTTTTTTTATGATATCAATAACATCTAATACAAAAAAACCTTCTGCCACACCGGCATCAATAATGGTATCACCCGGCTGCACCGAAAAACGAGATCCATCCGGAATGTATCTGTGTGGTGATTTCTCGTCTTGTTCTATTGCAATGTTTGCATAGCAGTTCACCGACTGCTCTACTGAATAATTTTTTGGAAAATACATTCTCTTTCCGTTGCGCTCTGTGTAGTACATTTCTTCTTTCACATCAAACACCATGTGATATGTGGTCGCTTGGTGTTTTTTGATAAATGAATAATTAAACACCCCTAAGCCATTTTTTGCTATATACTGCAACATTTCTTGCTTGTCTTCATCCCCTGCATATTTTTGCATCATCAGTTCTGTTACCGCCGCAAATGACGCACCAACAGGTTTGCATTTATCTTCTGAAATACCATATTTTTCCTGCAAGTATTGCCTACATTTACCGCTTGCATCATCAAGAATATAAAGTTCACTTATGTCTTGTGTTATCTTATGCGGATTTTTCAGCGATATACCCAGAAAATCCTTGACCTCGATTTCTCCGTTCACCCATATTTCTTGCGTATGCCAATACCCCAATTTTTCTATATTTGAAAACAGGTATATCCACATCATAACACGCTGTTCCGTCTTTGGCTGGTCCACATTGATGTAAAAAATAACGTTTTTCATCACATTTCCTCATTTAAGTGAATTACAGGTTTATATATCTTATTTCATATAAATTCATTGTATCACACTACACGTATTTACCACAAGATTTTTTTTGCGAACAAATGATAATAATTACTATTTTTATTATTTTACATTTTCATCGTATTAACGTTTATATAATTTATACTCTAATAGTCTATTTCATTGACATATGTAAAATTACATGCTATTATCTATATATTAAGACATCTAAAACTTGTACGCTTACTATGATTCGCAAATATCACATATATTAAAAAGGAGGAATTTCATGAAAGACACAAAAAACTTGTATGATTTAGTTGTGGTGGGTGCTGGCCCTGCGGGATTATCTGCGGCTATTTATATGGCACGAGCACATTACCGTGTGTTAGTGCTGGAAAAAGAAAAAATCGGTGGACAAATCACCATCACTTCCGAAATAGTGAATTACCCCGGAGTTATTGAGACTGACGGTAAGGCTCTCACCGAAGAAATGCGCAAGCAAGCCGAAGCTTTTGGCGCAGAGTTTCTTTTGGCCGAGGTAATGGACATGGAGCTTTCGGACGATATTAAGACTTTACACACCACAAAAGGTAATTTTGAAACATTGGGTGTTATATTAGCCCCAGGTGCCAATCCACGCAAACTGGGCTTCAAGGGCGAAAAAGAGTTCCAAGGCCGTGGCGTTGCATATTGTGCCACATGCGACGGTGAGTTTTTCACAGGAATGGACTTGTTTGTCATCGGTGGTGGTTTTGCCGCAGTTGAAGAGGGAATTTTCCTCACAAAATATGCTAGACATGTCACCATGATTGTACGTGAAAATAACTTCTCATGCGCCAAGACCGTTGCTGATCAAGTAAAAACAAATGATAAGATAACCGTGCATTTCAACACCGAAATTGTAGAAGCTGCCGGTGAAGGCAAGTTGCAGTCTGCACGTTTTAAAAACCGTGAAACCGGCGAAGAGTGGAGCTTTAACGCAAAAGACGGCGAGAGTTTTGGTGTGTTTGTTTTTGCAGGTTATGTACCAAACACAAAATGGATTTCTCCTTTAGTGGAAAAGAACGATGGTGGGTATATTCTCACTGACAAAGATCAAAAAACCAATGTCAGCGGTGTATACGCCGCAGGCGATGTATGCGTAAAGAAATTGCGCCAAGTTGTGACGGCTGTTTCAGATGGTGCTGTGGCCGCTACCTCTTTGGAAAAAGACGTCTCTGAATTACACGCAAAGCTAGACATCCCTGAGCTTGCACAAAACACATATAAGCGCCCTGAAAAAACTGCCGAAAGCGCACCCATCGAAAGTGGTGGCTTCTTAGACAGTGAAATAAAAGCGCAACTACAAACTATCTTTGCCAAGTTTGAAAGCAATGTTGTTTTAATGTCTTGGTTGGATGACTCTCCGCTTTCCGGCGAGATTGCAGGATTTCTGTCCGAGATTGAAGGCCTAAGCGATAAAATCTTATGGGAAAAAGCTGATGTGACCAATGCAGGCGATAGACTACTTCCTTCCATCGAAGTTTGTGATGCCTCCAAAAACAGCAGCGGCATCCAGTTCCACGGTGTGCCCGGCGGCCACGAGATAAACTCTTTTGTAGTTGCCATGTACAACGTAGCAGGTCCCGGCCAAGCTATAGCTCCGGAAATAAAAGAAACACTTGAAAATATCCAAAAGCCACTTAACATCAAGGTTCTCATCTCACTTTCCTGCACTATGTGCCCCGAAGTAGTTATGGCCACCCAGCGTGCCGCCAGCTTAAATCCTCTGGTCGAAGCTGAAATGATAGACTTGATGCACTACCCTGATTTCAAGTCTAAATATCAAGTAATGAGTGTGCCGTGCATGATTATAAATGACGAGCATGTGCATTTTGGCAAGAAAAACATTTCTGAGGTGACAGATATTCTTACTTCCATATAAATAAAAAAATAGACATTATCAATTTTTGATAGTGTCTATTTTTTTGCGCATAATCTACATTAGATGATACATAATAATCGTCACCATAAATAACACAATAAAGCTAGTAATCATTATAAATAGTATTTTTGAATACCCTTTAGGAGTGATCTCACCGTTTTTATCAAGCTTTTTAATTATTGGGTGTAGCCTAAAATAGTAGGAAGATATAGCCACACACATAAACGCAAGTGAGTGCATTTGTATCACGTCATTGCCCCAAAACAACACGACAAGTAAAAGTGCGATAAAAACAAGCTTACTTCCCGCAACCCAGTTTACAAGATATTTTACAAACAATCCACTGCTTTCATTTTGTTGAATATTAAAATATTCATTAAACACAGCAACACCGTTTCCAAATGTAAATCTAGGAAAAAAATATAAAATTATAACGTTAGCCGACTCTAAAATAACAAAAACCCAAATTGTGATGCTTAATATATTCATTGAAACTCCCTTTGTGAACAATATTAATCTATATTAAATTATCCTAATATTTTCAACACTATACTACCTACTACCCCTATATTTTTCTTTACGATATTCATCCCCTATTTTACGCAGGTTTTTCACACCGCCAAACCGTTCCCATTTTTTGATTTCTATTTCTTTTGTGCTGAGGCCTTCATATGATGACTCGTTTTTTAGTTTTTGATAGTTTTTAAAACGTCTGATATCCAGTGTACCGTCTTCCAGCGCCTGTAAAATAGCGCATCCCGGCTCGTTTGTGTGACCACAATCTTGAAACTTGCACAGTTCAGTCAGCTCTTCCACATCACTAAATGTCTTTGATACATCTGCACTCTCTGCACCAAGTTCACGCATTCCCGGAGTGTCTATCAAAACACCACCAAACGGCAAGGAAAACATTTCTCTACTTGTTGTTGTGTGCCGTCCTTTGTCCGATTTTCCTATACTTGCTGTCGTGATAACGTCTTTTCTCAGTAGCTTATTTACTATGGTGGATTTCCCCACACCTGAAGAGCCTATAAACGCAGATGTTGTTCCCAGTCCGAGATAACGTGCCAGTTTTTCTTCTGTGTCGTCATCAAACATTGACGTGGCTATAACATCCGAAAAGTTAGATATCTGCTCCACTTGTTCTATCGCCTTAGCTAAATCCTCGCACAAATCCGATTTTGTCAGCAGTATCACCGGGACAGCCCCACTGTCCCACGCCACACTTAAGTATCTTTCCATACGGCTAAGATTGAAGTTTTGGTTCAACGACATACAAATAAAAACAGTATCGATATTTGTGGCAACCACTTGTGCTTGCCCACTCACACCCACAGCTGTCCGCAAAAATATGCTTTTTCTTCTAAGTATATGATGAATAATGGCATTGCTGGTATCAGAGCCTACCTCCACCATCACAAAATCTCCCACAGCGGGAAACTGTGTCAGCTCGTTTGCCTTATATCTCATCTTTCCTGAAATTTCAGCGTGCATCTCTCCCATATCGGTGATGATATCATAAAGGCCTTTATGCTGGGCTGTTATTCTGGCCGGTGAAAGCTCTGGGTATAGCGTGGACTCGTTTTTAAATCTGTCAGAAAAGCCATATTTTTCTAAACTATTCATTTACTACCCTCTATCTATTTTACTGTGCGCATATATACATACCCATTTTATTATACACACTATAAACAAAAAATGAAACATATTTATATGTTTCATTTTTTATGTTATTTTTTTGTAATAAATCTAGCCCACTCTAGCCCTCAGTAAGTACTTCACATTCCATAAAAACAATGATAATATCACCCCTGCAGCTACCACCACATATACCCCTGCCGGAATGTGGCTCAGTACATAAGAAGCTTGCCATAAAAAACCACCTTGCTGGCTGTCGTCCAGCATACGGATTATATTTGGCACCATAAAAACAATTATCATATACACTGCCCAAAGGCACCATGCCGCCTTACTTCCAAACCTCTTAATCAGCCCACACACTGTCAAGCCCAGTATCGGTGGCAGAATAATTAATATCGCCAAAACCCACCAGTATGTTTTCAAAACATCAAACGTGATAATCCCCACAAACTCCGTATCACTTGCCCATTCTCTGTTTGGGTAAAGCAGCGCTTTTGTTACGTGTCCAAGATGAGATACCAAAATGGTAAACGCCGCAATAATAATTGTTTGTAGCATTATGCATATACTCATGCCCAGCAAAAACTCACGCCTGGTTCGACCCATAGAAATTGCCAATTCATAGCTTATCATCATTTGCACAATTGAAACTATCAGCACTATTATTAGCGCTGCCGTCATCGCCGTAATGCCACCAACAGAAAACATCTCGGCATATTTATCTGTGTACATGACTACCCCTGTGATAATTTCGCCCACTACCCAGCCAGCAAAGACAATTACCAGCAATATCCATATCTCTTTTTTAGCTGAATTCCACTCGCTCATTATTTTTCTCATTTTTCTCTCCCGATTAAATACGCACAGCAGACTTACTAAGAATTTTCTTAACCAGCACCACTTGCACTACACAAATAACAGCTATAATCCCACTAGCCAGCCATAGTCCACTGGTAATATTTGCCACAAACCATTCTATTATAACGTTTACTTGAGGTAATGTACCACTGGCGGCAGAGTATCCAACAATTCCACCAATTATACCAAACGTAAGCATCGTTAAAACAATGCTTATAAAACCCCACAACCCACCATATCGTGTGATTAATGCGCCCATAACCTCGCCTTGGCCCATAAAAAGCCATGTCGACATAAAAACGACAGCTATTACTGAAACAGGCAATTCTATGCCTTCTGCCGCTATTATATATATCGCAAGCGTAATTATAATAGTTTCAATCAGGCTGATTACTAGTTTGCACACCTGCATTCCACCTATGAAGCCTTTTCTTGTGCCGCCGTAACTGAGCGCCAAGGCAAAATATGCAACGTACATACTGCTGGTGATTGCAAAAAGGCTTATAATCGAAAATATAACCACCATACCTATCATGCTTTGCAAAGCATTAAGAGTGCTTATCGACCCAACGATATTCATCATTGCGCCGTATGCCAGCGCCGAAAGTATAACTATGCCATAAATTTGCATAGACGGCAAAATAACATGTCTGAAGTTTTTCATAACTGCACCATTCACAGCGCTACCTCCTCTATGCCACCACTGAGGTACACAAAAACTTGCTGTAAGCTGACAGGTGAGATATCTACATCCGCATCGCCCACGCGCTCTGCCATTTCTTGTGCATTTTTGCGCACACACACAGATTTACTGCGTCCGAAACTTTCAGTATGCACTATTTCTATAC
>CAYJIC010000043.1:13456-15397 GCA_964370155.1 uncultured Oscillospiraceae bacterium | reverse complement strand
CGCAGTAATAAGGGTGATAACTTTCAACCTTCCTCATCCGGACGAGCTGAATATTACGCCTGAGGTAATGAACGCATGTCGAAACGAGCGCGGGTTTGTGCTTGTCACAGGTTCTGCCGGCAGTGGAAAAAGCACCACAATGGCATGTATGATAGACGAGATAAACAAAAGTCGTCAACAGCATATTATCACCCTTGAAGATCCCATAGAGTTTTTACATCAGCATAAAAACAGTGTTGTTTCTCAAAGAGAAATAAACCTTGATACCGAGAGTTTTGTAATGGCGCTAAGAAGTGCACTTAGACAAAGCCCGGATGTGATTTTAATTGGCGAGCTTAGAGATCGTGAAACTATCGAAGTGGGAATGACAGCAGCAGAAACAGGACATTTGATTTTTGCTAGTTTACATACCACCAGTGCCGGAGCAACAATAGACCGAATAGTGGATTCATTCCCTGCAGACCAGCAACATCAGGTGAGGCTACAACTTGCAATGGTGCTGACTGCAATAGTTTGTCAGCAGTTAGTTCCGACAATAAGTGGTGAAAGAATTCCTGTTTTCGAGATTATGACAGTGAACCCTGCGATTAAAAACCTGATAAGGGAAAATAAAATTCATCAAATAGATAATATTTTATCAAGCTCTGGGCAAAACGAAGGAATGCAAAGCATGGACAACAGCCTAATGAACCTTTTTCAATCAAATATCATCGACAAAGAAACTGCACTAACGTATTCTACAAATCCTGAATTGATTGCGAAAAAAATTGCCGCAGCAAGATTATGAACAGAAATGTAAAAGTAAGAACTTTTTCATTATCAGTTTTAGTTTTTGATGCTTTGAGGCACCGAATGAAGTTTCGGTGCTTTTTTATATGCTGAACATAGATGGCACAAAAGCCATAAAAATAGGCGGCAACCACTGTTGATAAAGGGTGGTTGCCGCTTGCTTGTAATAATAGGTATATCAGCTGATTAAGCGATCGCCGCCTAGTCAATAAATGAGAGGTTAGACTCTTGGACATATTCCGTTAAATATTCATTGAGTTCTTTTTCAAGTTCTTTTTGCTTTTTGTTGCCTTGCATTAAAACGGTGCCCAAATATAACTGAACAACGCCAAATATTGCAAATAGTAGGCTGTATTTATCAAAGAAAATCATCGGAAGAGTGAAGTCTTGTGTGATCAGTAATACAATCAAAGCAACCACGAACACAACAACGCCTGATATTTTGAAGGCTCTTTGCTTTCTACGTATAGAAACTTCTTTTTGATAGTTTTCCTCGAGATATTCGGTTTCTAGGTAGGCTTCGTCGTTGGAATGTGAACGTTTACGAAGCCTATATATTGCATATACAACTATCAAAAGGAAGGTAAGTACTGTCATTATCAAGTCGAATAAGCTCCATGCGCCTTTATTGATATAAGCGCTTTGAGGTACGCCGTTCTCTGTAATTATTACACTGTCTATGCTGCTACCGTCATCATAAGCTACGGTAATGTTATGTTCGCCACTACCAAGAGAATCAAAAGCTTGTGGGGAAATGCTAACAATACCGTTATCCACAGTATAGAAATCTGAGGGAAGTACTTCAGAATTGATTAATACATCACTTGGTATATCGCCCGGACGACCAGTGCTAATATTAAGGTTACCGTCTGTTGTGATATCTACAGATGGGTCGGTGCTTCCGCCTGCGCCACCGGTTCCGCCGCTGGTATCTCCAGTGCCACCACCGGTACCTCCAGTGCCACCACCGGTACCTCCAGTGCCACCTCCGGTACCTCCAGTGCCACCTCCGGTACCTCCAGTGCCTCCATCTGTACCGCCGGTTTCGTCGTCAGTACCGTCACCAGCATCATCAGCTTCGTCGTCAGTATCATCACCAGTATCACCGGCACCACCTGTACCACCTGTACCACCTGTACCACCTGTACCACC
>CAYJIC010000043.1:0-13356 GCA_964370155.1 uncultured Oscillospiraceae bacterium | reverse complement strand
CAGTATCACCGGCACCACCTGTACCACCTGTACCACCTGTACCACCTGTACCACCAGTGCCGCCTGTATCGCCAGTATCACCTGCATCGCCAGTGCCTCCGGTACCACCAGTGCCACCTGTATCGCCTGTACCGCCTGTACCGCCAGTACCGCCGGTGCCACCGGTGCCGCCGGTGCCGCCAGTGCCACCAGTACCGCCAGTGCCGCCGGTGCCGCCAGTGCCACCAGTACCGCCAGTGTCACCGCCAATAGTGCCACCGGAGCCGGTAGTACAATAAATTTTTACATATTTATATGCGGTGTACGCATTTGGTACATGACTTGTTGTTGTGACATCATGAGGAGAGGAGCTATCACCATAATCAGCCATGGCTCCGTTACAATAGTGGCTATCATAAGGAGTGTGCGCACAAGCATCATGTGTGCCTTTAATAGCGCTAATTCCACCAGTGCCGGCAAAAGAGCCATGATCCACAAAAATTGCCCCGTTGGTGGCATATGAATGAGTGCTTGTAGCAACGGCGACGGCGTTACCGTTTATTCTAATACCCGTGCCGAATCCGTAACCATAGTCGCTGTAGCCCTCTACACGGCCTGAAGTTATCGAAACACTGCCGAAAAAACCATGTCCGTTTGAGCTTCGTCCAATTACACTTCCGCCCGCAATGGAAACATTTCCGAAAATGCCGGCGCCGTTATGGTTAGCGTTATCTACAGAATAGATATCGTATGGTGGAGGAAAAGCTGGATTATTATAAGCTCCTGTTGCGGTTATAGTGCCACTGCCGTTAAAGGCGATATCAGCGCCTTTAATACCGTTGTTACCCGTTGCAGTTAAAGAGCCGGAACCTGAAAATGTGAGATTTCCGGCAGAAAGAATAGCAGCTGAGTTGACGTTTGAAGAAGTGTCAGTGAGTATATTGCTACCTACCAGTACAATGTTCATGGTATCTGTAGATGTGATTTGTAAGGTGGAAAGATTTGCGTTTGCTAAGGTGATAGTGTTTGGCACATAAGAAATACCGGGGAATACAGTAGGCGACTCACCCACGGATTCTACGTTGCCAGAACTATTCAGCACCACCTGCGCCCCGCCAATGGTAAAGGGTAAAACTTCCAGTGGTAAAGATGCAGGGAGAGTTTCGTTTGAGCTTATGCGCCTAAAACCAGCGTTGTAAGCGGCCAAACTTTCTTTCAAGAGAGGCTCTGACGCAAAGGTGTTAAGCGGAACAAATAAATTTAGTACTACAATAACCAGTAAAGCAGATAGAATCCTTTTTGTACGTCTATGCATATTAAACCTCCAAAATAGTTGTTGAAAATCATAAGTGCATTAAAGCACTTACAAGTTATTATCAAGAAGATTGTGGATAGCAGAAGGATAGGTTCGAATTTGGCATTGAGCAAAATGTGAGTAACAATGGAAATAAAGCACAACATCAATTTTTGAATTTTGATGGTGCTATTTTTCTATATTATACACAGCATATTTGTTCAATGTGCCCTTGTCGTAACCTCCTCATTAAAAACAAAATATATGAGCTAATAACTCGGAATTATGTTAATACTACATAAGTTTGTAAATAATATATCATATTTTATTTGTGATAAATGTATTTTCTTTTTTTTTTTACAAAAAATTAAGGACTTTCGGCAAGCTTGTATTTGCCATTAAATATTGGTGTGACAAATATAATAAGTTTGTTGATATTTTGTAAAAGTAGTGAAAAAATTTTGCTCATACAATAAAAGTACACCCCAAAAGTTAGATAAAACTTTTGGGGTGTACTTTATGCTATCAAGCCTATTAAAATAACTGTTTAGACTTTAGTGTTAAATATATAATCTACTATAATATCTACATACCTATCACAGTTCACCATTAGTGCAAGGTGACCGCCGGCGAGGTCTGTTATTGTTGTGGGGTTTGGCATAAGCTCTATAAGCGCTTGTTTTACCCCGTCATTAAATGTTTTATCATCTTCTGATAACAGAAGTAAAACCATATTGTCGAGATATTCAAACTCGGCGCGTTTCATGCCGTTATGGCTTTCCATATCAATAAGTAAATTAAGCATATGAAGTTCATAAGGCTTTGTCAGCTTTTCTTCCATTATGTCACAAAGCTCACGCAAAAGATGTCTTTCAGACTCGCTGAAGTCTGAAGCATATTTTTTAAATACTGCACCGCTGATTTGTTTCTTTAGCATGGAAAGAGGCAAAAATTTCAGCATTTTTTTTGCTTTACGTGTACTTTTTAGCATTTCGGTCAGTGAGGCGTAAGCCTCTTTACTCATGTCTTTTGAAAGGCATCCGGTGTTTGATAAAATCAGGCCTTTGGTCACCTCGGGGTGTTTTTGTGCTATAAGCTGTGCTATAAATCCACCCAGCGACTGCCCGACAAACCACGCCTTTATGTCAAGCTGTGCCAGTAAACTTGCAATAGCAGCCACTAGTTTTTCAGATGTTGGATAGTCGATGCAATAATCAAAAGTAAGCACCGAAAAATGCTTTGCGAATTTTTCGAAATGTGTGTAGATCAAGTCTGACATTCCGATTCCACCAACAAGCAAAACAACTGTTTCGGTTGAACCGGCATTTTTATAATATCTGTAGCTAAAGCTGCCACCGTTAATATTTTCGGTGGTCAAGGGATAATTTTCACAGTACTGCTCAAATGCTTTCATAACATTTACCGTCCTTTTATCTGAATGAGTTAGCAAACACTAACTCATTGGATAGTTTATCACAGCTATGAAACAAACACAATATAATGATTAAAATTTTTGAATTAGCATTGACTAACGTATAGATGTGTGCTATGCTAAATAACAGTGTTATTTAAGGAGCTGCTGAATGTTACATACAGATATGTTGACGGATAAAATTTTAATAACGGCCAAGCAAGAGTTTTTGGAAAAAGGCTTTGAAAAGGCAAGCATGCGGGTTATTGCAAAAAAATCCGATGTAACAACAGGCGCTCTTTACACAAGGTTTAAAAGCAAGGACGAGCTTTTTTCTACGCTGGTAGATCCGTTCGCAGAGGAATTTATCAGGATAGATACCGAGTGGAAAATATCGCCTGAGGAACTATGGGCGCGCAAATATGGTGCCGGAAATGCGCTAATAGAGCACATTTATGCAAACAGAGACACTTTTTTGCTTTTGTTTACCTGTGCTGGCGGTAGCTCTCATGAAAATTTCATCGACAGGATAATTAAGATTGAGGTGGGGGACACCTTGGCTTATATCGATAGCTTGAGCGACGAGCAAAGAAGTCGAATTAAAGTGTCTGATGATGCCTTATACATTCTTGCTAGCGCACATTGCCGCTCTCTTTTTGAGATATCTCAGCTGGATATTTCACTTAGTGAGGCTAAAAAGCAGGTTGCAAATGTGATGGAATTTTTTATGTGTGGGTGGAGTAAAATTTTTGGTTTTTAAGCCAAAAATTTTTTAGACTACAGTTAGCGTTTGCTAACAAAATATTAAAACCATTTGGGGGTATTTATGAAAAAGTTAGAGGTAAAAGATTTTGTGTCCATCGGCATTTTTAGTGCATTATTTATCGTGTTTGTGGTGATAGTATCCATACTGCAAGTAGTGCCGATATTGTCGCTGGGTATGCCGGCGATGGTAGCGCTTTTTACCGGACCTGTTTATCTTTTATTTGTGGCAAGAGTAGGTAAACCGCTTTGTGTCAGCATTATGGGTTTAATTGTTTCGCTTATAATTGGTCTGCTTTTCTTTGGTAGCGTTTACATATTTTTATTCAACTTTGCGTTTTTTGTTATTGCCGATATAATCGCAGAAATTGGAAAATATAAAAGCTACACCATGAATTTGATCAGCTATATTATACTGTCGCTTTGGGTTTTTGGCGAGTCAGGCGCATACTGGGTGGCGCAAGACTGGATGCTGGAAAAAACAGTGCAGTCCGGCTATACAGCGGAGTCTGCAAATGCGATATTTACCATGGCGACAACTACGAGCTTGATCATATTTATTATAGTTACCCTTGTGTTTGCAACCATCAGCGGGCTTGTTGCAAAAGTTATGTTTAAAAAGCATTTCAAGCGTGCAGGTATCATTTAATGCAAAGGGTATTGCTTAAATTAGATCCGCGCACAAAACTACTGCTGATAATAATGATTAATGCGCTTTACTATATGGGTGGAGACTATATCTATGTGTCGATAGCAAGCTTGTTTGCAATATTCCTTATTTTTTGTTCAGGTCATATAAAGATAGCTATACATGCGTGTATATTATTTGCGTTTGTTGAAGCGTTAAGTGCGGCTTTACCACTGCTTCCGATAGAGTTTGTCTCTACAATCGGCACGGCGTTCACCAGTATACTGGTGTTTTACCCGACCATACTTTACGGCATACTTTTCATTGGAACAATAAACATCAGCGAATCTATCGCTGCTTTTTCTAGGTGGAGAATACCGCAAGCTGTGCTTATTCCTATAATTGTAGTGGTGAGGTTTATCCCAACATTATACAGCGAGATGCAAAACATAAGGGCTTCAATGACACTTCGTGGACGCTCTAGCAACCTTTTCACCAAGATAATGAACATCTATGTACCGCTGTTGTTCAGCTCGGTCAGAACAAGCGAATCGCTAACTATTGCCGCCATGACAAAAGGTATGGGCCTGAATAAACACAGTACCATAATGCGTGACTCACGTTTGCGAGTGTTTGATTACTTTGTTTTGGCAGTTATGGTGGCCTTGATCACACTAAGATGGCATTCATGGGAGGGCATATGATAGAGTTTAAAAATGTCAGCTATTCCTATGGAGAAAAAACTGATGGTGCGTTGAGTGATTTGAACTTTAGCGTTAAAAAAGGTGAGTTTATACTGCTGACAGGAAAAAGCGGCTCGGGGAAATCCAGTGTTTTGCAGGCGATAAACGGCATTATACCGCAGTATTATAAAGGCAACATGTCGGGCGAAATATTTATTGGTGGCGAAAACATAAAAGAAAAAACAGTTCAACAGCTTTCAAAACATGTCGGCACTGTTTTTCAAAATCCAAAATCACAGTTTTTTCATCTGAATGTAGAGGACGAGCTGACGTTTGGCCCGTCAAATCAAGCTTTGCCACGCGAGGAAATACAGCGCCGCAAAATAAATACTGTAAAAGAATTTAAGATAGAAGACATTTTAGGAAAAAATGTCCTCACACTGTCGGGTGGCGAGATGCAGCGAATTGCATGCGCATCGGTGCACATGAGCCTGCCCGGCATATATGTGCTGGACGAGCCGAGCGCAAACCTTGATGCCACCGGGATAGAAGAGCTGAAAGGTGCCTTGAAAACTATTAAAAACAGCGGAGCAACCGTTATTATTGCAGAGCATAGAATTTATTATGCGCTGGAGTTGTGCGACAGAGTTTTTCATATGGAAAACGGAAGAATTGACAAAATTTATACCAAAGATGAATTTTTACGCCTTGATGAAGATGAATTTCATCTGATGGGCTTGCGAAGTATAAGCGCACCGACTATAAAAAGAGAGCCTATCGGCGCACCGGCTACAGACTGTGTAGTAGTTGAAAAGCTGTATTGCAAGCGAAAAAGTGAAACATTGCTTGACATAGTAGATTTATCCATACCCAAACATTGTATTGTGGCAATAACAGGCGTCAATGGTACGGGTAAAAGCACTTTTGTGAAAACATTTGCCGGGGTTATGAAAGCCGAGGCTACCATATCCGACGAAAAACTGCTTTCAAAAAGAGAACGTATCAAGCGCAGTTTTATAGTGATGCAGGACGTGAATAGTCAGCTATCTTGTGAGTCGGTTTATGACGAGCTGGTGGAAAAAGACACGCCCGAAAATGAAAAACGAGCACTGGAAATACTGGAGTCGCTCGATCTATCAGACAAAAAAGACGAGCATCCTTTTTCGTTGTCGGGTGGGCAAAAACAGCGTGTAGCCATTGCGACGGCCTTGTTTTTAAACAAGAAATATATGTTTTTTGACGAGCCTACAAGTGGCCTTGATCTTGATAGCATGTGGCGGGTATCTTCTCTTATCAAGAAAATATCTAAGGTGTCCGAAGTAGTTTGTGTTATCACTCATGATAACGAGTTTATTCGTCAGTGTTGCGACTATGAGATAAATTTTGACAAATCTAAGATAAGTGCAGTTTACAAAGTTGTTAAGGAGAATTAGTATGAGTAAAGTATTTGCTTATGCGGGAGAATTGAAAAAGTATATGTATAGTGCACTGCTTTTTTTATTTATCAGCGTAATTTTTGGGGTGTTGCCATATCTTGCGCTCGGTAATATAGCAGTATTACTTGTTGAAAATCGCTCTGTTAGCGCCACGTATATTTTAGCAATATGTGCGATTATCTTCGGAACACTTGCGCTAAAAGCAGTTACAATGGGTATAGGACTTGCACATTCTCACACGGCCGCTTTCGGTATTTTATACAATATACGAAAAGCAAAAGCGAAAGATATGGCGCATCATCCGCTGGGTTTTATCGAGCACAACGGTGTGGGTAAATACAAAAAAGGCTTTGTGGAAGATGTGGACCTTTTAGAGAATCTTGTTGCACACATGATACCGGAAGGTATACCAAACATATTTATTGTGATTGTGACATATATTTATATTTTTGTTTTAGACTGGCGGCTTGGGCTTTTGTCGTTTGCCATAATTTTAGCAGGCATAATTCCCATGATGTCGATGATGAGTGTCGGCATGAAAAGAATGCCGAAATACTTTGCCGCGCTTGATGACATGAATGGTAACATAATAGAGTATGTTAGCGGCATGGAGGTTATAAAGGTGTTTGGCAAAACCTCAGGCTCTTTTGAAAAGCTGAAAAGTGCGGTGTTGCATGCAAGGGACTTGACATACAACTGGTACATAGCCTGCTGGCGCGACATGTCGATAATGAACGCCGTTTTGCCGTGTACAATTTTGCTCTCGCTTCCTATCGGAATTATTTTTTATCAAAACGGCAGTATTGCCTTGAACGACTTGATATTAACAATGCTGTTGAATTTATCACTTTCCACACCACTTATAAAATTGATGTCGTTTTTGCCGGTAATACCGCAGGTGGGCTATGCCATTGAAAAAATTGATGCCACATTTGCCGCCGAACCTATTGTGACAGGCGATAAAACAAACAGTCCCGATAACTTTAACATTGCGTTTAAAAATGTACGATTTTCTTATAACGAGGAGACCGAGGTTTTGCATGGGCTGAATGTGAAATTTAAGCAAGGTGAGCTTTCGGCGCTGGTTGGTGAAAGCGGCTGTGGAAAAAGTACCATAGCAAAACTCATTGTGCATTTTTGGGATGTGGCGGATGGCAAAATTACGATTGGTGGCACCGACATCAGGGAATTCACAAGCGAAAAACTCATGTCGATGATATCTTACGTGTCACAGGATAATATTTTGTTTAGCGACAGTATTATGAATAACCTTTTGATGGGAAAAGATGGTGCGACAAAAGAAGATGTTATAGCTGCGTGTAAAAATTCCTGTTGTCACGATTTTATTTCGGCACTTGAAAAAGGTTATGACACAAATGTCGGCACGCTGGGTGGTAAACTTTCGGGTGGTGAACGCCAACGCATAACTATTGCAAGAGCGATGCTGAAGGATGCCCCAATT
Organism: uncultured Oscillospiraceae bacterium; assembly: GCA_964370155.1. Lineage (GTDB taxonomy): Bacteria > Bacillota > Clostridia > Oscillospirales > Ruminococcaceae > JAAYCI01. Next base: position 5,701 of record CAYJIC010000043.1, on the reverse strand, counting down.
GTGATTTTAGACGAGGCAACCGCCCATACAGACTCGGAAAACGAGGACTTGATACAGGCGGCGCTTTCAAACCTGCTGAAAGAAAAAACTGTTATTGTAATTGCGCACCGCCTCACCACCATAACAAAGGCAGACAACATTGTTGTGATAAACAAAGGTGATGTAGAGGCCCAGGGCAAACACGGCGAGCTTCTTACCACATCCAGTACCTACAAAAAACTTTGGGAGCAAAGCGTGAAAACAGTGGAATGGACTATCGGCGAGGGGGGTGAGGCATAATGTTTGATTTAATAAAAGGTGTATTAAGACTTTCGGGTGAGCGTCGTAAAAAGATTATTGCTTCATACTTTTTGTCGTTCTTAGACGGGGTTTTAGCAAATGTACCGGTATTTGCCATAGGCTATGCCTTATATCTGATAATCGGCGGAAACCTTGCTGAAAACACGTGGATGATACTACTAATTGTGCTAATTGTAGGGGTGACGATACGAACTATACTAAAATATGTCAACAATATATTAGAGCAGGGCATGGGCATTTTCACGTTTGCCGAGCAACGCCTGCTGACAGGCGAGCGTGTAAAGCGTTTTGAGATGGGTTTTTTCTCTGACAATAATGTCGGCAATCTCACGGCGGTGTTTGCAAACGATCTTAGCTTTATAGAACAGTACGGTATGCAGGCGATGGGTATTCTCACTTCGTCATTATTCAGCATTGCAGTGTCAATTTTGATTTTGATATTTGTAAATCCAAGCCTTTCAATCATATATGTGATTATGAGCATATTATCCTATTTTATTTTAAAAGCCTATTACAATAAGACAATAGTAGAGGGTCAAAAACAGCGTGAAGCTACCAAAGATTTGGCGGAAGCTGTAATAGAATATGTTAGTGGAATGCCCGTGATTAAAGCGTTTAATCTGGAAGGTGAGCGGTTTTTAAAAACTGAAAATGCGTTTAACAAAGCGAAAATATTTAATATAGGCTTTGAAAAAACGGCTGTTCCTTATATTGTCGCCACACTGACATTAACAGGCCTTGGCACTGCCGCAGTGGTTGGCATGAGTGCATACAGTGGCGGCAACACTTTAGAACTGCTGCCATACATGATTATGGTTATCATTTTCTCGATGAGTGCATTTGCGCCTATAAATGCGATAGGCATGCAGATATCTTTACTCAACATGTCAAAAGCGGCACTTGACCGATATGATGAACTCTCAAAAATCAAGGCAATTGACGAAGTTTTCGAGGATACAAAGATTGAAAGCTATGATGTAGAATTTAAAGATGTGCGCTTTTCTTACGATGAGAAAGAGATACTAAAAGGTGTCAGCTTAAAAATACCACAACGGAAAATGACAGCACTGGTTGGCAGAAGTGGCGGCGGTAAAACCACCATAACAAATCTGATTGCAAGGTTTTGGGACACAAACCATGGCACCGTCACGATAGGCGGTGTTGATATCAGCAAGATAAGCACAGAGGAGCTGTATAAGCACATTAGCATGGTTTTCCAAAAGGTGTATCTATTTAACGACACCATTTATAATAATATTGCCCTCGGAAAAGAAGGCGCTAGCAAAGAAGAGATTGTCATGGCTGCAAAAAAAGCAAGATGCTATGACTTTATTATGGCGTTGCCTGAAGGGTTCGACACTATGGTTACAAGCGGTGGCTCTTCACTTTCAGGTGGTGAAAAACAGCGTATATCCATCGCAAGGGCTATTTTAAAGGATGCACCCATTATTTTACTGGACGAGGCAACTGCTTCCATCGACCTTGATAACGAGAGGTATATCCAAGAAGCAATAAACGAGCTTGTGAAGGAAAAAACCTTGATTGTTATTGCCCATAAACTTTCCAGTATTAAACATGCTGATAAAATTGTGGTTATTAATGACGGTGAAATCTGCGAGCAGGGTACACATGATGAATTGCTCGGTAATGAAGGACTGTATAAGGAACTTTGGGACAAACGCACCACTGCGGCATCATGGAACCTGGCAAAATAAAGATGGCCACGTGGTGTGAGACAAGCTGGTTAGAATACTAATTTATTTTTGTGTAAGGAAGGTATGGTAATAGTATATGGATAACAAAAAACTAAGCGGCGTTCCCGACACTTTGTTTATTCCACTAATGGCACGCATATACATATCAAAAAGATTTCCGGAATATTTTTACGATGAAAAGGCACTAAGCCTTGAAAAAATTATACCGCAAAATGTCATAACAGAGAAAAGTAGTGAATATGCGATGATGGGCTCTGCTTCAAGGGCAGTTAATATGGATAAAATCGTGGCTGAATTTGTCGGCAAAAACGATAATTCTAATGTGGTTTGTATAGGGTGCGGCCTTGAAACAATGGCGTTTAGGCTGGATAGCATATCCGATAAAGCGCATTTTTATGAGCTTGATTTTCCCTCGGTGATTGAAAACAGGAAGACGGTTTTAGGCACGCTTCCAAACGAAACCTTAATTGAAGGCAATGCAAATGAACTTGATTTTTCACAATATATGGACTGCACTGTGCCGACGATTTTCGTTGTTGCGGGAGTGTTTCAATACTTTAAAGAGCAAGAGGTGCTGGCGCTTATTTCAAAGTTGCAAAAGCAGTTTAAAAATGCTGAAATTTTATTTGATTGCACCGACGAATATGGAATAACATACGTAAATAAATATGTAAAAAAGACGGGTAATAAGAATGCAATGATGTATTTTTATATAAACGATCCAAAAGAGTTTTCGGCTAAGGCAAATATAAAACTTGTGTCTGCAAGTGGTTTTTATGGTGGCGTTTCAAAAGAACTGCGTAAAAAACTGAAACTTTATACAAAAATTGCAACAAAAATAGCAGATAACAAAATGCACGCTATGATACTGAGGTATAAGTTGTAGACTGTGCAAGATAATTTACTGTTGATTTTAGGATTTTAATAGTAGCTAGGCCTTTAACTCGGGGGATTATATTTCTACAATTCTACGTATAATGATTTTATGCCTCGTTGTAATTACTCAGACTAAAGAATCCATACTGCTTTTGCAGTAAGGATTTTTTTGTGATTTAAAAATAAGTATAATACCTTACAATATATAGGTGTATGGCTATGAATTACAATAGTGTATTTTAAAAAGCATGTTGTAAAATGCTTTCGAATAAGCATTGGATGCAGGTAGCTGTATTTTTACTTCGACATAGCTGTGCAAACACAAGTGATATCATTTTTTCATCACAACTTTATTTATCATAAGTTATAAGGATACATAAAGAAGGAGAAATAGCATGATTGGTACCGAGCGTTGTATTTTGGTGGTGGACGATGAAGTGAAGATGGTACGTGCACTAAAAGATTTACTCACGGCGCGTGGGTTTAATGTGATGTGTGCGTACGATGGCGAAGAAGCTTTGGATGTGTATTATGAAAACAACGCGCAAATTGATCTTATCATCATGGATGTTATGATGCCACGTGCAAACGGATATGAAGCACTGGAAGATTTACGGCTTAACAATGCGCTGACACCCACTATTTTGCTGACAGCACGTAGCGAAGAATACGATCAAGTAAAGGGCTTTAATGTGGGCGCAGACGACTATATCACAAAACCATTTTCGCCTTCGCTGTTACTTGCGCGGGTAGAGTCACTACTAAAGCGCGTGGGTAAGCCTGCGCAAAGTGATGTTGTGCAAGGTGTGATTGCTATGAACAACGCAAAACGCAGCATTACATGCGATGGTCAAAACATGCAACTGACAAAACGCGAGTTTGATTTGTTAGGCTTTTTAATGATAAATCCCACGCATGTATTTTCACGTGAACAGCTTTTAAACAGCGTGTGGGGATATGACTTTGAGGGTGATACACGTACGGTGGATACCCATATAAAACAGCTGAGAATAAAACTAGGTGATAAGGCAAACTACATAAAAACCATACATCGCATAGGATATCAGTTTGAGGTGCCGAATGAAGAAAATAACGCTTCAAAGTAAGCTAGTGCTATCATTTGCATTTTTGATGGCGATCTTACTATTGTGTCAGCTGGGCTTTAACATGTTTTTTGCCGAGGAATATTATATATATCAAACCTCGCAAACTATGCAAAAAGCATACAATGAGCTGAAGTTACTGTACGAAGGTGATATGGAAAGCATAGAAGACACCATATTATTTTACGAAGACAGCTACAACATTGATATAAAAATAAGTACGGGTGAGGGCGAGCTTTTTTACGAGACTTCAAATCGATTTGACTTTAGGCCAGGGCCGCCGATGCATCCGCAACAAAACACATCGATACAGCCGGTTTCAGTGGTGTCGCAAAGCGAGGTTGAAACCCAACAAAGTGATGATTCGGAACCCGGTATAGTGGTGCAAGAAAGAGGTGGTTCTCAAGATTCTGCTACCTTTCTTTTGAACTTATGGGAAAGTTTTGAGTATCAAGACCAGAGCATAGTGGTCTCCATGATGCTCACCCTAAGTTCTATTGAAAACAGCGTTGGGGTGCTGAGCAATGCCAGCATGATTATCACGGTAGCGGTATTAATACTGGGGCTTTTGCTGTTTTTTATACTATCAAAAAGCATTACAAAGCCTATAAAAGATATGCAAGTATCCACCGAACATATTGCAAAATTGGATTTTTCAATACCGGTAAAAGAAACTCAATCTGCTGCTGAGCTTTCAGCATTAGCACATAATATAAATTCTATGTCGCACCAGCTAAAAGGTGCAATTGATGAGCTACATTCAGACATCGAGAATCAAAAAAAGGTTGAAAAAATGCGTCGAGAGTTTGTGGCGGCGGTATCGCATGAGATGAAAACACCGCTGGCTTTATTGCAAATATATGCCGAAAACCTAAAAGAAAACATCGATACACTGGATAAGGAAGAGTATTGCACAGTAATATCTGAAGAAAGTGCAAGACTTAGTGAAATGGTATCTTCCATGCTAAAAACCTCGGCGCTGGAAAATGGGCTGTTTAGGCATGAAGGCGTGCCGCTATCGTTATCTTGTGTGTGCGAAGAATACATTGAAAAAATAAGCCCGATGACAATAGAGTATAACTTTACCTCGCAGATAGAAAAAGATATCACGGTAAACGGCAGTGAAGAGCATTTGCAGCAGGCGATAAAAAACTATATTTCAAACGCCATGGAACACACAAAAAAAGGCGGAGAAATAAAAGTAAGGCTGTATGAACAAGACGATAATGCTGTTTTTTCGGTATACAACATAGGCAGCTATATTGCAGAAAAAGATCTGCCTCATATATGGACGGGCTTTTACCGCTCGGATGATGCACGTGTGAGAAAAAATGGAAATATCGGCATGGGCTTGCATATTGTAAAAACGGTGATAGAACGCCACAAAGGCAAAGTATCGGCTGAAAATTATGATGGTGGCGTGATGTTTTCGTTTACCATTCCGCTGTAAAAGAGTTAAACAAGCTAAAACTGCCTACACGTTGCTGTAGGCAGTTTTTATTTGCGTGAATAAACATAGTTTTAACAATTGACTCACAACTGCATCAAAACCACATTATATACTGCAAATATTAAACCAAAGGGTAAAGGAGCGTATGGAGCGGTGGCAGAAAAACTGAAAAGTATTAAAGAAAAATCAAAGGTGATAAAAGCAAAATTCAAAAAGAAATATTTGTTTATTGCCATGGGTGCGGTGCTGATAGTAGC
>CAYJIC010000042.1:0-15704 GCA_964370155.1 uncultured Oscillospiraceae bacterium | reverse complement strand
AAAAAAATCCACCAATCTAGGTGGATTTTTCGTGTGTCGAAGCTTATCAACGTCCGGAAAGATCTACAGTCTGCTTTGCGTTTGCGTGTTCTTTACTGTATATGGTGAATCCGTTTTTACCTTTTCCTTTAGTAGCATATAGTGCAATATCTGCCATTTCATACAATCTTGTGAACACCTTAGCATGTTGTGGAGCAATGGCAATGCCAATACTTGCAGATATTTTGGTATCCGGCAAGCCCTCTTTAGTGTACACTTTTTCTATTGCATAGCAGGCCTGCTGCGCTTTAGATATAACCGCACTTTCACGGATAGTATCTTTCATGAACACCATAAATTCATCGCCACCTACCCTGCCGATTATATCTTTATCACGGAACAGCTGGCTAAGCTCGTCATATATGTCACACAAAACCCTATCACCATACAAATGTCCAAAATTATCGTTTATGTTTTTGAAGTTGTCTATATCCACAATCCATAATGTTCCCGAACCACCATTTTGCAGATGCTCTTCCACCAATTGTTCTGACACTTTTTTGTTATACGCGCCCACCAGCGGATCACGCTCGGCCTCATATGTCAATATGGCTTCTTTTTCTTTTTCCTCTTGTATATCGCTGTTGATGATAAGTGCTCTTATCATATCACTCTCATCTACATACTCGCTACTGATACGTGCCGAAAACCATCTATACGTACCATCGTTTTGCTTCATTTGATACTCTATAGTTGCATCTTTCTTACCGTTTTTGTATGCACGTATTATACTGGAAGATTCCACATTTGCATACATCTGCCTTTTATCATCTTCATGTATATACTCTTCCACCACTTTATATAAAAACGTGGTATAATCTGTACCGGAAAATCGACTTTTATCTTTTCCCTTATATGTTAAATTCACAATTTTATCTTCTGTGCAGTTCACCTCTATAGTAAGTTCAGAACGAACAAGCAGCATATTCTTATAAAGACTTTCTTGTAAAAGTTTATCCTGCAACTTTTCTCTGCGCGCGTCTAGCACCTCAAAACCAATAAGCATAAACACACCGGTATACAAAACAGTCATCCATGAAATGTCTGTAAGTATTTGTTGCAGCGCAAGTGCTTTTATATTTATATCAGTATCATACATTGACCCATTTATAATCAGCTGCGAAACTGTCACAACTGCAAAAACGCAAAACAACGTCATACGGTTTGTTGCTTGGTCTATCATTTTAAAATACTTGTCAGGAATAAGCTTAAACAACGCTGTCATAAACCCTATCGAGAGCACAGACGCCATTATTAGTGTACTCCACATCATGATATTAGTGGTGGCCACCTCGTAAATACTATATCCGTATATCATTGCAAACGCAGAGACAGATATGCCTCGTAAAGCCATAAGATGAATGGGAAGTGAAATGGAATACGATATCACACTCATCACTTTTGCGTCGTATATAAAATACATCTCTATAATATAAATCAGCGTGATTATCAAATAAACAATAATTGTATTATTTTCGATATAAACCATCATTAATATGACGGCAACACAATTTACAATTCCCGTCAAAACCAAAGCAAACGCACTGACTTTAACCGGAATTACTTTTCCAATCAACCGAAAAAACATATAGTTTTGACCAAGAAAAACAAAACCAAATAAAACCATCAACACAGTCTCAATCAAAACATCCCATCCTTTTCAGTTTACTGTATTCATATATCATTTTTAATCCATCAAATTTCCATTACATTTCATCGGCTCTATCCATATTTCATCGCTACTTAGACATATTTAAGTATACTAAACATTTATTGCAAAACTGTATCAATTTTGCAACTTTATATCACATCACTTTTGTGATATAATTCATACATATTTGATATTTCGCCGCTTATTTTAAACATCACCATGTGTCCTGGCATATGTCAAGACATTTACATAGACATATAAAGCCAAGGGAGGTGTCATCATAAAAACCAAGTTATTTGCAATAGGGTTTTTTGCACTGGTTTTGACTGCTTGCTCTTTTTATATTAACGCAAGCACAAACGAATATGATGCAAGCTCACCTGCCGTGCCACCACTTTTGACACAAGCTCAGCTTAATGCAGCGTTTGACAGCTTAAAGTCAATGAGTGAAGAAGATTTGATATGCCTTACTTATTCTGACATAGTGCAAAATTATATGCACAACACTGATGGTATACCGATCGATTATCAAGACCCCACCTTACAGCGCTACAGGTGGACAGCCTCTGAAAACGACATGTTTTATGTAACTTTTACTTTTTCGCAAGAAATGGATGATTTGTATACGCTTAGCGATATTGCTATAAACCTCGGATAACAAAACACCGATATCACACTGCCACTGAGAGGCAAGCGATGTCGGTTTTTTTATTTTAAAAATGTACGTATTAAAGCCAATCCGTCACATGACAGTACCTGCGGCCATGTTTGGTGAAAACGCAGAATAAATAGCATCGGCCACAAAGGCGCAACTGATGATTGCCAAAACGATTCTTCGTGGCATTTTCGGTAATTTATCAAATTTCATACTTAATATGGGAGCCAAAATATATATTCCCGCCATACAACCCACACCAAATACTAAAAGACCTTCAAGACAAATACGTCCGTGTAAGTTCAGGAAGTAGCCTGTATAATCCCACCATTTTGTTTGTAGAAAAGTTTCCAAGAACCATGCTGTTGTATATTCCAGTGTGCCACATACCACAATGGCTAAAAAGAATAAGCGCACCGGCTTATCCACAAAACGTTTTAATATCAGCAGTGCACCAACGCCACCACACCCGTAAATTGGCAGCCACGGGCCGTATAATGTGCCTCTGTTGATAAACATGCCGTCTTTCACAAGATAGTAGAAAACTTCCCATGCATATCCAACAAACGCAAACGCTAAAAACAAAAACACAATTTCTTCAAAATGATAAACACGGTGATAATCTGTTCGAATCCAGCTGCGTGACATCAGCGGTTGCAGATGAAACTCTGATAAAGGATACTCGTCATCCATCACATATAAAGGCACTAAAAGCCTGTCAGTGAACACACTATCCAGCTCTTTATCTTCCTCCAATATCCTATCTCGTAGATGCATATAAAGTTCGGCGTTTGTGGCGGTGTAGTATGGGTCAACATATAACACCCTGGCTATGGAAAACGTTAGATAAGACAATATTTCCCAGCCGATGAAACTCATGTCTAAAAGAAAACAGCGCCATTTTTGGCCATGCATCATGCGACGTGACATATCAATAGCTTCTCTTGCGCTGAGATGTGGGTTTTCGGCAACAATAAAAGGTACCATACGATAAGAATACAACTTGATAAATCCACCTACTATGGTAAAAAACCACAGCACATTATATACATCACGCAAAAACATCACACGTGCCACACGGCGTGTGTGCCCTATTTCATATATGTATAATATACGGCTCACCTGGGTTTTTTGATAAAACCTATTTTCTAGGAAAAACCTGTATTTGCCTACCTGCAATATATTTTTGCCAAACACAAAATATAAGAATGTTATGCCTGTACCGATGGCTATAATTATGCCGGGCACTATGCTATCTTGAAACAAAAGCTGATTGAATGCATTTAATATACCAAAAGCAAGCGAACCCGAAGCCGTGGCATTATTTATCAGTGAAGACAAAGCACCCGAGGTGCCTGCGTTTACAACACCTGTGGCACTCGTTAAAAAGTTATTATTTTGCGAGAATATATTTTGGGCTACTTCATTCACGATTTGTGTGTTTGTTGTATCTCGGTAATGCGGCTCTTCAAGCACAGCTTCGGCTTGTGAAATACGCGGAAAAGTGATACCACCTATCAACACCAACAAAATAAATGCAACACTAATACAGCGCCCGTAGTTTGCTTTAACTTGTGATTTTGCCGCTTTAACAAGTTCTTTTCTTTTCCACATATGTTTCCGCACACACCCTTTCACATATTATTCGCATGTTTCAAAATTATATCATATTGAACCACCTACCTTCAAGCAAAAAAACACCTACGATGTCACATAGTTTTATATGTGACATCGTAGGTGTTTTGAGTTTGACGAAATAATATGCGGTTTATCTTCGCCGTAAGCCTACATAGAGTTTGCAATATCTGTAAATATAACTCCCAATCCATATGCACCTGCGTCAGGATAACCAAGGCTGCGTTCACCCAGTGCACCTGCCCTACCCATACGTGCTACAATTTCTTTTGTTTTTTCTGCTCCACACACGGCCGCTTCGGCACCTTTTGTAAAACACTCTTGCATGGTCATTCCATTTTTTGCGTTTTCACTCCATGCATCGGCGCAAGGTACTATGGCGTCAATCAAGGTCTTGTCACCCACGACTGCGCCTCGACCGAAGGATCTCTCGCCTATAGCCTGTATTCCTTTAACTGCCGATTGTAGCATATCTGCAAAATCCGCTGTCGAAAGAGTGCTCTTACCGGCTGTATTTTTAGCTGCAGCACGGAATGCTGTGCCCCAAATAGGTCCGGATGCTCCACCACAATGCTCCATGATAACAAGAGAACAAGCATCTAAAAAACCACTGATGTCAAGATTTTCCGTGCTTATAATAGAACTCCACTCAGCTTTTAGCCTGCGGAAGCCTTTAGCGATACTCATGCCAAAATCGCCATCACCTGCATGAGCATCCACCTCGCAAAAAGGCACTTCATTGCGTATAGCAGATGCACTCATCACATCTACCATATACATAATATGAGAAAGACTCACTTCATTTTCAAGCGATACTTTTGGTGTTTGCACTTCATACGACACATCATCTTCGCTTATATCTTGGGTAAAGTAATCTTCATACTTCACCGCCGATACCGGCCCGTCTATATGCAGTCCCGGCGCCTTGCACGGCGAATCCAGGTACCCTTTCAGTTCTTCATCCAGCTTCAGGAATGAAAGAGACGCACCCGCCATATCGATGCTCGTCATATAATTCCCCACAAAACAGCGATGAACAGTAATATCACGCGCATCTAACTCCTGCATAACATCTTTGTTCATCAGATACAGTTCCATCAATGGCGTTGCCCCAAATCCGTTCACAAGCACCGCTATCTCACAGCCTTTTTCAAGGGAAAGCTCGGCACACAGTGCATCCGTCATGCGCTTTGCCAGTGTATGGGAATCTACTGTTTTTTCTCTTTTTATGCCGGGCTCACCATGGATACCAACACCGTACTCCATCTCATCTTCAGAAAGAGAAAACGTGGGAGCACCTTTTGCAGGCACGGTGCATGATGTCAACGCAAACCCTATACTTTTCACATTGCTAATAGTCTTTTCAGCTACTTTTTTCACTTCCGACAGACTATGTCCTTGCTGCGCTGCAGCACCTGTCAGCTTGTGTACCAGCACAGTTCCCGCAACACCACGCCTACCCACGGTATACAAGCTATCCTGCACTGCGATATCATCATCAACTTTCACAATATCTACTTCAATGCCATCTTCTCTTGCCATGGTAGCGGCATTTTGGAAGTTCATGATATCTCCACTATAATTTTTTATTATAAGCAGTGTGCCTTTTTCGCTTTTTGTTTGCGTAATAGCCTTGTACACCTGAATTTGTGTAGGTGAAGCAAACACATCACCACACACAGCTGCATCTAAAAGCCCTTCACCAACAAATCCTGCATGTGCAGGCTCGTGTCCGCTACCTCCGCCACTGATAAGGCTAACTTTATTGCTATTTAGCTCTTTTTTTGTAATCACCATATGTTTTGCATCCAGCTTCAGTTCATCGTGAGCCAACACAAGGCCACCACACATGTCACGTACTACATTTTCCGTTCTGTTTATCACCTTTTTCATTGCCGCACTCTCCTCATTTTAATGTATTTTAAATATCACATTACAATGTAATATTTTTATTTGCAAATTTACATCAGTCAAGTGAAACATACTTTGTTATACATTTATTCAATAATTTTGCATACATCTACCCATTTCTTAGGGTTTGCATATTTATATAGTTCATCCGGTGTAACTTGAATAGCGCTATTGCTGCTTCCGCAAGCCGGATACACATGTGAAAACCGTTGCAGCGAAACATCCAAATACACCGACACGCCATCATTCACCCCAAATGGACACACACCACCCACTGCATGACCAATCATAGAAACGGTTTGCTCAGCACTGAGCATTTTTGCTTTTGTTCCAAACTCTTGTTTGAATTTCGGATTATCTATTTTTGTGTCTCCGGCTGAAACCACTAAAATCGCAAAACCATCCACCAAAAAAGATAAACTCTTGGCAATGTGAGCCGGCAAGCATCCCAGCGCATCTGCGGCGAGCGCTACAGTGGCCGATGATACATCAAACTCTTTAATTTCATCATCTACTCCGAATTGTTTTAAATAACTGCGTACCGATTCAATAGACATGCTTCAACTCCTGTAATAACCTTTATTCACGCTACTATATTATACTAACAAAATAAGACTATGCTGATAATCTTCGCTGTATTTCAGATTTAACAAACTCTAAATCGCTGTTTGAAAGAACCGGAATTAATTCATTAATCTCTTCGATGGATTTTTCCCACCATTTGAATTTTAGCATAAGCTCAATCAATTCATCATCAAATCTTTTGCGAATTGGCTTTGCAGGATTTCCCGCAACGATAGTGTATGGCTCGACATTACTTGCCAACACACTGTTTGCCCCGATTATTGCTCCATCGCCAACAATGACGCCTGGCATAATGGTAGTATTTTGGCCAATCCAAACATCGTTTCCGATTACAGTGTCTCCTTTTAGTGGCATTTCAGATAAAAATGGGACCTCTTGCTCCCAACCTTCCATAATATAAAATGGAAAAGTTGAAACTGAATTCATTTGATGATTTGCTCCATTCATAATGAAATTGACGCCTGAAGCTATCTGGCAAAATTTGCCTATAATCAATTTATCATCGTAAAAATCATAATGATGCGTGACACAGCTTTCAAAATTTTTATCCGAAAAATATGTAAAATCCCCCACAATTATATTTGGTTTTGAAACTGTTGGTTTAACATATATCACAGTGTCGATGTTATTGACAGGATGAATTTTATTTGGGTTAGGATTTTTCCCATCTCGCATATAATCACCTCTTTTTTGTTATATGAATAACACCTATTTCTATACTAGTATGAATTTGTTTTAATTATACCATAAATTATACTTTCCCAAAACCAGTTAATTATTTTTAACACATCTGCCGGATAAACATAAAGCAACCTAAAATAAACTTGTTTTTTTATTTAGTAAATATATTTTATTCAATTGCTTTGTGCAAGTTGCTGTTTTTCGTTGTATCAATGTTTTTAATCGTGCTTTATGTTGATAATGCCGATTTACACATTATATTCTCTATCTTTATTGCAAAATATCGCACTTCATTCGTATGCCGCATATTTTCTTCGTTAATATGTCATATTGACTTTACCATGATTCCCTTTTACAATGGAGTCATTCGTAAAGTATATTAACGTGTGATTTAAACAGGAGGGTATCATGAGCGAGTTTGTGTATTACGCTCCCACAAAAGTAATTTTTAATACAAATGCGGAATTCGAAGTGGGTAAACAGCTAAAATTTTTTGGTGCTACAAAAGTTTTAGTGCATTATGGTTCTGAGCGGCTTGTAAAAAACGGATTTTTAAAAACCGTGACAAACGCAATTGCGGCTGAAGGTATCGGCTTTACATTGCTTGGTGGCGTGGTTCCGAATCCGAGACTTTCTAAAGTATACGAGGGTATCGACCTCTCCCGTAAAGAAGGCGTGGACTTTATTTTAGCTGTGGGTGGCGGTTCTGTCATCGACTCGGCCAAGGCCATTGCGGTAGGCCTTTGCTACGACGGCGATGTTTGGGACTTTTTCGAAAGAAAAGGCGAGCCTAAAGACGCCATGCCTATTGGATGCATTCTTACCATACCTGCCGCCGGCAGCGAGATGAGCACCGGTATGGTTATCACAAAAGAAGAAGGCGGCTTAAAACGTGATCTCGGTGCAGAATTTTGTGCAGCAAAGTTCGCGCTGCTAAACGCCGAGCTAACTTTAACTTTACCCGACAGCGAAACTGTAAACGGTGTTGTGGACATTTTAATGCATACCATGGAAAGATATTTCCATCCGATGGAGGATATCGATATCACCGATCGCATCGCAGAAGGGCTTTTAATCTCTGTAATGGAAACCGCGCGCATATTGCAAAACGACCCAAAAAACATAGCCGCACGCGAAAGTATCATGTGGGCAGGAAGCCTTGCACACAACGGACTAACCGGATGTGGCAGTGGCGGCGGCGACTGGTCTACACATAATATCGAGCATGAGCTGAGCGGGATGTTTGATGTAGCACACGGTGCCGGCCTTTCCACAGTTTGGGCGTCTTGGGCACGATATGCCCTACCATGTATACCACACAGGTTCGCAAAATTTGCACATCGTGTGATGGGCGTGGCCGACAGCGGCGACCAAATAGCCGATGGACTTGATGGTATCGATGCATTGGAGGAATTCTTCAGCAGCATTGGCTCGCCCACAAACTATACCGAGCTTTTGGGACGTGAAGCCACACCTGAAGAAATTGATGAAATGGCTGAAAAGTGTACAAATTTTGGCACACGTACAATAGGATCGGCGCGTGTACTTGAAAAAAACGACATCGCCACAATTTTATCCAACATAGAATAACAGCTTTTTTTAATAAAAAAACAACCCCCAAAAAACGAGGGTTGTTTTTTTATCAAATTAAACAGTGTCCGCTATATCACTCAGCTTATTCTGATTTAGCTTTTTCTGCTGCTGCAGCTTCTTGTTCTTCTTTCAATCTCTGACATGATGTTTTTGGATAGTCTTTATTTGCTCCGTGAAATGCACGACATTCGACGCAATTACCATGCCTTGGACATGTAACTTTCTTACATACACAGTTTTTATTAATCACAACATACACCTCCCTTAATATAGCCCTCACAATATCACTTTTACATGCCACTGTCAATATTTTGCTCACTTAATACTCATAATTCATGTTATATCCTGTGTCAGCTTCCATCGGTAACAACCTTACTTTTGAATAAATATTATAAATAAAATTCACTATTTGGTTTTTAAAATGTATTTTTTATGTTATTATATTCATATTATTAGTTTACAAATTATAAAGGAGTGAATAACATATGTTAAAGCACATTGTCGGATGGGATTTTAAAGAAGGACTTTCTGAAGATGAGAAAAAAGCAGGCGCACAAAAAATCAAAGCAGAACTTGAAAACTTGAAAGCTAACATACCACAAATTATCGATATTACACTTGTGTGTGATCCCTGCCCTACCAGCACAAGAGACGTCGTACTAGATAGCAGCTTTGCAAATGAGGAAGACTTGGCTATATACATAGACAACCCCGACCATAAACGTGCTGCCGGTTTAATCGGCGACGTGTTTACAAATCGTGTATGTTTTGATTATCATATTTAATTTTACCAATATTTTAAGCCATATAAAAAACTTGCCTTTTATGGGCAAGTTTTTTTGTCACCAAATAAATAATTCATATATGTATTGATTTTTAACTAAACATGAAATATAATATGTAATGTATCGGATTAAATGGTATTTTGTCATTTTTCGCAGTTTTTTAAATAACACTATAAAAGTTAGGTAATTTTATGCGTAATCTTGAAAAAGAACTAGCCCATATTGCTATGTCAAACATGCGTAATATCGCTTATATAGTAGACCCTATCACTTTTGAGCTATTATATGTAAACGATATCGCAAAAAAGCTATGGGGTATCAGCACCATGGATTACATGGGCAAAAAATGCTATGAATTAATCCATCACAAGAATACTGTGTGCGAGTTTTGCCCAAATAAGTATGTGGAAAATGATAAATTTTTTACGTGGGACACATATAACGAAGTTGTTGATCGTCATTTTGAAATGACCGATCGTATGATTGATGTTGATGGGCGTCAGCTAAAGCTACAAATAGGTGTCGATATCACCGACTCAAAAAAGCAAATATCTAACTTGCAACACCGCTTGTCGCTTGAGGAAACTTTACTTCGCTGTGTGCAAATTTTATCTGCTAACGAAGACACCGATGTTGCTATAAATACCCTTTTAGATACTATAGGTAGCTTTTATGACGCCGACAGAGTTTTCATATATGAAGTTTCAGAGGATAAAGATTTTCTCTCAAAAATTTACGACTGGGCAAAAGCCGGCCAGATCCCTATGCCGGAAGAATATAACAAAGTTCCGGGCAATCTTTTTTCTTTTTGGAAAATAAAAGAACCCAGCAATAAAGTTACATTAATAAATGATTTCAGCAATCATCCGGAAATAAATCAAGAAACTTACCAAGCTTTGAATTTGTCCGGGATTCATTCCATGATGGTATCTCCTTTAATGATGACCGACAGAATACTTGGATTTTTAGGCGTTGTTAACATTAACAAAAACATTGACGAAAGTTTGTTTTTACACTCTGTATCATTGTTTATTGCCAGTGATTTAAAAGACTACACCATTCGCAAAGAACTGGAATATATAGCGTCTGTAGATCCGCTTACCGGTCTTTATAATCGTAATAAATATGCACAGGTTATCAATCAATTGATAGCCGATAGCGCGGATTCAGTCGGAATTGTGTATCTTGATATCAATGGCTTAAAGCAGGTAAACGATACTTACGGCCACGAATACGGTGACAAGCTTATACTAAAAACCGTGGAGATGATGCGTACATTTTTTTCTCAGCATCTATTTCGCACCGGTGGAGATGAGTTTGTTGTATTGGCGGTAGACATTGACCGAAGTGAGTTTGAAGAAAAGCTTTCCTTGCTTCGTGCAATGTCTGAAAATCGGACTGATTTGACACTATCGATAGGTAGTGCTTTTTGCACTGACACAAGTGAAATATATCAGCAAATAGCCTATGCTGACGAGCTGATGTATGTGGATAAGCAGACATACTACACCGCTTCACGCAGCCATATAAAAACATACCACGCCACTGTTGCCGCAGACTTGAACGCTTCCATCAGTGCCGGTGATTTTTTCGTGATGCTTCAGCCTAAGGTATCTGTCACAGGCGAGAAAGTTATGGGCGCCGAGGCGCTGGTCCGAAAAAAAGATCTAAACGGTGGTTTTGTTCCTCCCGACAAGTTTTTACCTGTGTATGAATCCGATGGCATAATACATCTTTTAGATTTTTATGTTCTTGATAGCGTGTGCGCCCAACTAAAGAAATGGAAAGACGAAGGCATCCCTCTTGTGCCTATCTCTGTCAATTTTTCTCGTGTCACCATCCTTGAATATCATATTGCACAGCGCATTTATGACGTATGCAAAAAACATGATATCGAATCTAAGTGGATCACCATAGAGCTTACCGAGCATATCAGCAACATCCTTGTGGATAACCTAAACGATATCTTAGAAGCCATAAAGTCTTATGGATTTAAAATTTCTTTAGACGATTTTGGACGTGAATACGCAAATTTATCCATACTTTCAAAAATAGCGTTCAATGAAATCAAAGTAGATAAAAGCCTTATTGACAATCTTGTGTCGCTACCAGAAACATCCACGGCCCTGCGGTGTATCACTGAAATGTGTAACGCATACAGGCCCACTTGTATTGTGGTAGAGGGTGTAGAGACGCTCGATCAAGTTGAAATATTGCGTGAAATGAGCGATTCCATCACATATTTACAAGGATATTTTTATTCAAAACCCCTTCTTCCCGATGTGTTTTTACAATATATGCTTAAAATTAATAATATATAAACCATAACATACATAAAAATCTCAGGTCGGCCAAGAAAGTGCCAAGTGCAAGGAAACAAAAAATCTCGCAAAGGCGCATATATAGTATATGTAACTGCCGCGATATTTTGCAGCTTGACGACGCAATTGGTGATTTATTGACGAACTAAAACGGAGTAGCCTCACTTTACGTGAAGATACTCCGTTTTTTGTTTTATTTATCCATGCTACGCTATCATTTTTTTCTTTTCATGTAAATCGCCAAAATAACAATCCCCACCACGGCAATCAAAATAACTGCGCACAGTACAAGTACATAGAGATTATGTGTGTTTGCCGCATTTTGTTGCGCTTCCATCTCCTGTGCAGCTTTTTCTTCCTCGGCTTTTTTTGCTGCTTCTTCTGCTAAACGCTGGGCTTCTTGCTCTTCTTCTAAGCGCTGGGCTTCTTCTTCTGCCGCAATTTGCTCTTCTTGCGCATATGTTGTGATATTTTCCATCATATCGTTTCCAGTATCCGGCTGGGTAAGACTAAACGCCAAGCCAAACTTTCGCAAATCATACGGTCCGTCTTTTTCTACCGAAAAGTATGTTTGCTGTGACCGATGGTGTGCAAACGCATCTTCGGCCACCTCGAAAGATGTACGACCTTCAAAATGCTCCAGCGGCGTATCCACTTCCATCACAATCTCGTTTTCGGCATACAGGTGCAAATATACTTTCTGTGGCTGAGCCTGCGATATTTCCACCGCTTTCAGTAAAGACTCGGCATACAACATATGTGCGCCATGTCCATATTCACCGTTCAAGTCATGACCCACCACAACTTTTGGTGCAAACTGTTCCAAAAGACCTACCACATAATTAATGATTTCCTGTTCGTCATATATAGTTTTTGCATGTTCCAGCGAATCGCTGAATATATCGGGAAACTGCGGAATAATAGGATAATTGCGCACCCCTGCTTCCCACAGACCGTTCAAAAGCTCTTGCTGACGATATGGCTCGGTAGAATGATTGACCATGTATGCCACTTGAATGGTGATGCCGCCTCTGTCAACATAAGTGGGCATTACTCCGCCAAAAAACAAATGCTCGTCGTCGGCATGCGTGGTCAATATCAATATGTCGGCACGCTCGGCAGGGTTTTGCCATACATGCACATCTTCAGGCACCTCGTCTGCACTGCTTATCATGCGTATTTCTGTGGCTTTTCCTGCGCTGTTCATCTGAATGGTGACAGGCACGCCACCCTCTGCAGGTATCAGCGCATAATCCTGGAAAAACCCGCTATTTTGCTCTATCTGCGTATCATTTTGGCTTATGCTGTATCCGCTTTGTGGATATCTATCCCAAGTGATATAAACAGCCTCTGCTGAAGATTGTGGCAATATTGTAAATGTTTCGCCTTCTGCAAACTCAACGCCGGATGACGTGTTTCCATCTTGCAAAGATGACAGCTGTGTGCCCGCATCGTTTGTGATATCTACAGAAACATACTCTGTCTGCCCCGATTGTGTTGTCACATCACTTGCAAAAGCAGTGGATTGTGAAAACATCACGCCAATACATACAGCCGAGAATATCACAGCTAATGTAACAATTTTACGCATAAAAACTCCTTGATTGTGCGTTAAGTTCGAATTTGAATATCACCAATTCGCCAGCCACCATCCCAGCGTACATATATAAATGTCACCTTCGTATCAAAAAGATACGGGCGATTTTGACCACGAAATACTGTGTATAAATAATCTACATCTATCCCGAATATATCATCGCTATATCGTACTATATTGTCGGTTTTCTCGTCGGTAAAGCTCACGCTGGTGTGTGGAGTGTAGAACATTGTTTCCATCATGCTCATTTCTTTGTAGATATCACTGCCCGGCATAAGGCGAGCGGCAAGCTGGGTAAACGAGTTGTCATCTGACAGAAAACGTGAATAGTTCTCGGCGTCTGCAATGGCCATTGCTTGTAGTGCGGCGATATCCTCTGCCGGCTGCGGTAGCTGTGGCAATGCATAATACTGCGCTTGTTCTTCGGCATCTTGTGAAAACGCCACCGTCCATGGTGCTTCTTCCAAAACGGATATATCTGCTTCACCACCAAGCTCATCCGTCACCGAAAGACTGGGCTGGGCATATAAGTTTGAAATAACATACTCTGTTTGAGCTGGTTTCACTACATCATCAGGTAACTTTGCAAGTACATCATACGGTACATCGGTTTGAGAGATAATTTCCTCACCGGCCGGTACACCGTTTATGTTCAGTTGATAAGTCGACGGTAGGCGCACTGTTACCTCGCCCCAAAGCAGCGGACTAATTTGAGCATTTTCTATCTGCCAATACCCAAACATCCCCTCGTCTTTATACGCAAGATTGAAACTACCGATAACATGTTCTTCATTTTTCACTTGATAAACATGTTGGGTTGTTGTTCCCTCGCCTGCTATTCTTGCTGTTTGTAACTGTCCTGCATCCAGCCTATCTTGCAACAAAGCACTACGGGATTGGTTTGATTCATATACACTGTTCTCTATTTTGGCGTTTTCAGCCAAACTATCGTATTGCTCGGCACTAAAAACAGCGTCCACTGCCGCAAGCGCATATTCAGGCGTGCTTTTTTCATACTCTGTCATTGCGTTCCACAAATAAACAAGCCCCACTGCAATAGCCACCAAGAATACCAGCACTACAACAATATATATCCGCCAAAATTTAGGTAAACTTTTTATCTTCTGCATTTTAGGCACCTCCTGTGTTTTCAGGTGCCACAACAATGGCCGTGGGTATATCTCTTGGCCCATACAGTGACGACGACACGTTTATAAGCTCGTCCTCATAATACATAATGGTGGACGAACCACCGTCCAGATTCGCCGCATTCACTGCGCCATATTGCGCCATAACCTCGGCCACGTCGCTCATACTGGCCCCGATGCTGTTGGCTTGGCGGCCATCACACACCAAAAGAAGCATTGCGCCATCCGCCCTTTGGCCAATAGCCGTGCGTGGATTTAGTCCACCGCCTTGCCCGGTAATTTCCATCATTTCGCCGTTCACAATAAGTACCGGTCCAAAGCTGACAGCGTCCCTGATACCTCTGTCCAAAGCTTCCTGTGCGGTCATTCTACCCACTACAAACTTATTATCATTATCCATACCGATTATATCGTATGTGGTGCCTCTGTCGCCCCACAAGAGTGTACCTTGGCTGACAACTATACCCAGCGGTGTACCGCCGTTTCCAACGCCGCCTATGTCTGCAAACCCGCCTGCATTCATGCCGCCTATACCACCGTGCCTGTTTATAATTTCCTGCACTGTTTGTCCGTCTTGACCTGTGAATTCATCGGCAGACGTGCCCACAAACACCCTGGATGGATCCTGCACAATAAGCATTTTACCTGTGAAAGTATTTCCATTTACTGTTTCAATCACCAGCGGCTGAACATTCTCATCAACTTCTTGCTGTGGAAACTGGATCAAATCTGTATCGGTGACGGCATCCGTTTCTTGTACGCTGTTGTTTTCCAATATAGTGTCTATTTCACTTTGATCAAAATACATATGCGCTATAAACTTTAGCGCACTGGTCTCTAAAACCGAAGTGACCAGCAAATCACGTGCTGTAGGGCTGGGTCCATATGCAATAACCGTAGTAACCCCAAATACACCGATAAGTAAAACAAAAATAAACGTTAAGAAACACACCAAAACTCGTGCACCTACCCGTGTACGTTTTGGCGTTTTATCTTTATTTACAGTTTGTTTTGATTCTTCACTAAGTTCTATCTTCAAGCTTTGCTGTGCGCCGGTATCCTCTTTTGGAATATCGTCTTGCTGTATGTCCACAGCCTCTTGC
>CAYJIC010000041.1:0-15876 GCA_964370155.1 uncultured Oscillospiraceae bacterium | reverse complement strand
GCACATGGCTTTGGACAAATACTATGCTTTTTTTAGGATCAAGGCCGGTAGCCAGTAACATTGCCGCGGCATCATACGTAGCTTTCCTCAGCACAGCAGGCTCTTGCCTCACTGTGATTGCGTGCATATTTACCACACTATATAAACATTCATACTCTTCCTGCAAAGGCCCCCAATGGCGCACTGCCCCCACGTAGTTCCCCAGCGTAAATATGCCTGACGGCTGAATGCCGCTGAAAACCCTTTGTTTTATTTGTTTTTGCTCCATTGTTATGCCCCTTTCTTATATATACAATATTATAATTATATCACAACTACAAAAAATGTTGAATAGCCCTTTTTATAATCGGAGATTTCATCATGAAACCCACCCATAAAGAGAATCCACCCACATTATCACATTTCACTTTTTCAAAGCGTACATTTCTATTTATTTTATTTTTGCTTGTTCTAGCTTTCTCTTTTTGGATATTTTCTCTTGCGCAAAGAAACGGCACTGTTGCACTGGTTAGCGTTGGGCTGGACGAAAACCAAACCACGCATGAGCTTTCACTTAGTGAAGACGGTACTGTTTTTATAGACGAGGGCACCGATTACCCTGCTACACTTTTAATAGAAAATGGAAGTATCAGGTTTATAAACTCTGTGTGTCCTGACGGGCTGTGCGAAAATTTTGGTAGACTTTCTTCCGAAGGTGAGTGGGCACTGTGTGCACCCGGGAATGTCATGGTACGTGTCATCGAACCATAATTAGGCCTGCAGGGCAACACGGCGACACTTTAATATACTAAATATCTAATAAAGAACCGATGAACCCCTCGGTTCTTTTTTTGTGCTTGCAACGCAAAAGCACATTTTTCACCACGAAAAAGCGCATACATTTTCAAAGAATATATAACTAATCGCACAGCTTTTACTCACAATTCCACACAGCGCAAACAACTTTTTCTGACAAAAATGACACAAATTTTGGTAGATTTGTATAATTGTTGCTCCATTTCTGCAATAAAACCTTTCAATTTAGCACATTTACTGAAAAGAATGATAAATCTTTGTCGGATATACCACTATACACATAACTCGCCAATATGATAAACTACATTTGCTTGTATACAAGTTGAATACATTAATAATATTTGGTTTGTAAGCAAGTAAAATAAATATTAAGGTGGTTTAGTACAATGATGAAAAAGTTAGCTTTAGTTCTGGCAATTCTAATGGTTCTTGCTTTTAGCGCATGTGGCGGCGAAACTGCAGCTCCTGCAGAATCTACTGCTCCTGCAGCATCAGAAGCAGCAGGTAGCGAAGCAACAGAAGCTCCTGTTGAAGCGATGGACGTTGCTTTGTCCACTCCAGTTACTGGTAGTTCTAATCTATTTGGTCCTTTGGAAGATTTCTCCGCAACAATCAACGAATCTACCAATGGTGCTCTTACTGTTAACCTTTTTGGTGACAACAGCTTAGGTGCACAACGTGACGTTTTTGCGTCTATGACAGCAGGCGATGTTCAACTCATCTTGGACGGTAGCGTACCTGTTGATTTGTATGCTCCTGAATACGCTTTCTTGACCGCACCTTACATGGTTCGTTCACAAGATCACATGAAAAACCTGATGGAAAGTGAAATTTGGGATTCATTTGTGGCAAAACTCGAAGAAAACAATATCACAATATTAGGCACTTACTTCCGCGGTGCTCGTCAAATGGTTTCTGTTGATGAAGTTGATTTCGCAGCACTTGATGAAGTAGTTATCCGTATGCCTGACGTTTCCGCTTATGTAACAGCTTGGGACACCGTTGGAACCAACGTGCAAGTTATGGGTGCAGGCGAAGTTTACACTTCTCTTGAAACCGGTGTTATCAATGCTACAGAAGGTCCTTTATCTCAACACCAAGTATTGGCTACATATGAAGTAACAAATCACATTTACATGACAAACCATGTTCAAGAATTCTATGCTTTGTATGCTAACAAAGACTGGGTTGACAGCCTTTCTCCAGAAGTTTATGACGCATTGATGGCTGATGCTACTACTCTGTGCTCTTCTTTGGGCGAAGTAGCTTACAATGATGACATGACAGCACGCGAATTTTTGATAGGCGAAGGCGGCATGACAATGCATGAAGATGTTGATGTTTCTGCATTGTTTGAGGCTACCAATGACGTTTGGAACGAAAAATTCGAATCCGGCGAATGGGCATATTCTCTTGATGAAGTTCTTTCCTACGAATAATTAGTTTCTAATACACCACTAACAAATTAAGTTTTTTATTTAAAAATAGTATAACAACATTGTTACTGCAAAGGTTTATAGGTTAAGCCTTTGCAGTAACTCTAAATTTCAAAATTTAAATGTGTTTTGTAAGGGGGAGCAATGAAAACGATCAACAAAATAACCAACCGCTTAAACCGAGTTATACTTGTCGTAGCCGCCATTTTACTTTGTGCGATTTTTCTCACTACAGTCTATCAGGTGGTTGCACGAACTTTAGGCGCTTCTGTTTCTTGGGTAGATGAATTTTGTAGATACACTGTAATTGTACTTCTTTTTTATGGTGCAGCTCTAAGCGCGCGAAAAGGAACCGGCCTTCGTGTGACAATTGTTGTCAATATGTTTCCCCTCAAACTTAAAAGATGGGTAGATGTTGTTCAATACAGCATCGTTCTAGCCTTTATGATTTGGTTTAATTATTCTTTATACTTGGGCATTCTAAATTTAGGCGACCAAACTCTTGGTATCATGACAGCAATCAAGCTGTCTTGGGTATATTGGACAGTCTTTGGCGCTGTTGTACTGATGAATATTTATTTCTTACTTTTTATTATAGAACTTTTCGATCCTAAAAATCCGCGCTATATTGCAGAAAAAAAGAACGATGAAATAGAAGCGAAAGAAGAGGTGACTGCATAATGAGCGGACTTTTTGTAATAGGTTTTCTGTTTTTACTCATAACCGGTGTGCCGGTAGTACAAAGTATCGGTATCGGTTCATTACTTGGACAAATGGAAACTACAGGCGTTGCTGTAACCACATTTGCCACAAGCGTTATCGGTGGACTTAACAAAAGCACCATTGCAAGTTTGCCGCTATTTCTTATAGCAGGCGCCTTGATGAATGGTGGCGGCGTAACAAAACGTTTGTTTAAATTTGCCAACTACTTAGTAGGCTGGCTTCCCGGTGGGCTTGCCCACGTGAACATTGTAGCCTCTTTGATCTTTGCCGGCATGAGCGGCTCGGCCATTGCCGACCTCGGTGGTCTTGGTACTATTGAGATAAAAGCTATGCGCGACAAAGGCTTCCCTGAAGAAATTATTGTTGCTGTAACCGGTTGTTCTGCACTACTTGGCCCAATGATTCCTCCCAGTGTGGTTTTCATTATGTATGGTGTGTGGACATCACAATCTATCGGCGCACTATTTATGGCCGGCTTCCTTCCCGGCATTGTTATGGCGCTGGGCATGATGGTTTTGGTTACAGTACTGGACTTTAAATATCACTTCCCCCGTCAAAAACGTCCATCAGCAAAAGAAATGCTGTTTGCTTTTCTTGATTCCATCCCTGCCATGATGACAGTTGTTATCATTTTGCTAGGTATGTACACAGGCATATTCACCACCACAGAAGCTGCTTCAATCGCTGTACTTTGGGCGCTATTCTTATCAACGGTGGTCTACAAAGAAATCAAAGTCAAAGATTTTGTTGACATGATCGGTAACGTAATGGATACCATGGGTAGTATGACAATGATTATCGGTTTCGCTGCGGTATTCGGCACAGTACTGATTCGCTCTTTGCTTCCTCAAACAATCACTGCAGCAGTTACATCTGCCATCACTTCCGACGCACTGATGCTTCTTGTAATTGTTGTCATCTTGTTAATATGTGGTTGCTTCTTGGAAACCACTTCAGGCATGGCAATACTTTTGCCGATTTTGATTCCTATCTTGGAAGCACAAAACTTTAGCCTTATCCAGTTTGGTATAGTATTCACCTTGGCCTTTGGCGTGGGCGGCATGACTCCTCCTTTCGGTGTTTTGATATTCATGATGCAAAAAATAACCGGCAATACCACCGAAATGGTTGTCAAGTCCTTCGTACCATGGATCATACTTATGATTATATGCCTACTGCTTATTACATTTATTCCGGAAATTTCACTCACCTTACCAAGGCTCGCCGGATATATTAAGTAATATATTTTAAACTGTTTCACACTTATATCATTTAAATACTATTAAAAAGGAGCACTATTATGGATTTCACTCTCAATTCTATGTTCGGTATCAAAGATCGCGTTATTGCTGTTACCGGCGGTTGTGGCGGTATTGGATATGGCCTTTGCGAGGCTATGGCTGCTTTAGGTGCTAAAATTGCTATTGTTGATTTCAACGCTGAAAGAACCTCCGCTGCTGCTGAAGAGCTAAGCAAAAAATACGGTGTAGAGGCTCGCGGCTATATTACAAACATTACTCAAAACGATTCGGTATCCGACACTTTTGAAAAAATCTACAACGATTTTGGCTCTTTATATGGCCTTGTGAACTGTGCCGGTACCTCTCATGTAAAGTTTTTAAGCGCTATGGATATTGAAGACTGGCAAAAAGTTATGGACGTTAACCTGCGCGGCACAGTACTGTGTACTAAATATGCCGGCAAATACATGGAAAAAAGCGGCGTAGGCCGTGTTATCAATATCAGCTCTTTGGCATCTACTCATGGTAAACCCGGCTACACAGCCTACACCCCCAGCAAATCTGCCATTGACGGTTTCACCTTCACTCTTGGCGCCGAATGGGGTCGCAAAAACATCACTGTTAATGCTATTGCTCCTGTTTTCGTACTTACCGATATCAACCGCAGTCAATATGACGACGTGGACGCTGCTGTGCGCAGAATGAAAGACAATAACCCACAAGGCAAAATTTGCTCACCTGAACTTTTGTCCGGATTGACTGTGTTCTTGATGTCTGATTCTGCTGAATTTGTAAACGGACAAGTTATTGGTTGCGACGGTGGCTGCACAAGAGGCGACATCGGAGGATTTAAACCAGAAGGATTTGTACCTGCAACCTAAACCTACTCATTAACTCAAGGTAGTGGGACTTCCCATTTCGCCTTGAGTTATGTTATACTTTATCAAGTATACAACACATATATCAATTGTGCCATTAGGCAGATAGGAGAATTATTATGAAAATTGCAAATATATATACTGCAGCGGGAAAACTAGGCGAGGGTATTGCTCGTATTTTTTCACAAGAGATAGGTGAATTTGAGCATGTTCAAATTGTTGACGATACACTGATCTTTGATATGGTAGAAGCCGGCGGTATGACACCGGAAATTCACACACGTGTAATGGATTGCTTTGACAGAGCAGCCGCTGCAAACCCCGACTTAATTGTATGCACTTGCTCCAGCATCGGTGATGCGACAGAAGAAGCCCAGGCAAGTGGCAAATATTCTGTGCCTGTTTTGCGCATCGACCAAGCAATGGCCGAAGAAGCAGTACAAACCGGCAAAAACATTGCCGTTATGGCTACATTGCCTACCACACTAGACCCTACTTGTGATCTTATCAAGCGTTGTGCAAAAGCAGCCGGTAAAGAAATCAATATCACACCTATACTTTTAAATGATTTTGTGCCTTTGATGAAGGCCGGCAAAGTGGACGAAGCTGTTGCAAGTGTTTTGGTTGAAGCTGAAAAACTGCAAGATGGCCACGATGTAATCGTTATGGCTCAGGCATCTTTGGGCATGCAAAAAGATCGTATCCAACCCTCAATCTCAATTCCTGTTTTGTCCAGCCCTCCTTTGTGCGCAAAACAAATTAAAAGTGATTTTATGAAAGGGGCAAACGCATAATGAACGCAAATATCCGCGATTTAAAATTAAAGGCTATTGATATCCGTCGTGATATCGCCGAGCTTGCCGCACACGGCAAAGGCGGCGGTGTGCATGTGGGTCCCGGTCTATCCAGTGTAGAAATTTTAACAGCTTTATATTTTCATATAATGGAAGTAAACCCCGAAGATCCCAAATGGGATTTGCGCGACAGATTTGTTCTTTCCAAGGGCCACGGATATGCATCTTATTACGGTGCTTTGGCCGAGCGCGGTTTCTTCCCTCGTGAAGAAATCCTAACAACTCGCGTATTACATTCACGCTTGCAAGGACATCCTTCTTTAGGTAAAACCCCCGGCGTAGACATGACCAGCGGTTCTTTGGGCAATGGATTTGGTTGCGCCATGGGTATTGCTTTAGGCATGAAACTTAAAAACATGCACCGCCGTAAAGTTTACACATTAATCGGCGATGGCGAATGCAACGAGGGCCTTATCTGGGAAGTGGCCATGGCCGCACCTCACCTCAATTTAGACAACATGGTTGCTATAGTTGACTGCAACAAACATCAAAGTAACGGCAGCACAAAAAAAGTCTTAGATATGCACCCCATGGATGAAAAATGGGCTTCGTTTGGCTGGAAAGTATTCGAAATGAACGGACACGACATGGAAGATGTTGTTCGTACTTTAGACATGGCCAAAGAATACGAAGGCAGACCTGTTTGCATTTTAGCTCATACTGTAAAAGGCAAAGGTTTCTCTTTCACCGAACATAACAACCAATGGCATGTTGGTCGTTTTAACAAAGAACAGTATGAAATTGCTACTGAAGAACTTAACCGCCAAAAAGCAGAGCTGCTGGCTGGTGCACAAAATTAGGAGGTGCAGACGATGAGAGATTTTCCCGTAGAGCAAAAAACCACCAGAGATGCTTTTGGTGCAGCAGTGCTTGACTTAGCCAAAGAGGACGATACCATAATGGCCGTTGGCGCAGACACTGTATATAGTTTAGGTATGAAAGAATTTGAAGCACAATATCCAGACCGCGTATATAACGTAGGTATCGCAGAGCAAAACATGATGGCTACTTGTTCCGGTTTGGCCGCAACAGGCTTCCGTCCTTATGCTTGCACATATGCTCCCTTCACCACAATGCGTGCTTTGGAGCAATTCCGTACTTTTTGCTGCTATCCTAACCTGAATGTACAAGTTGCCGGCGGCATGGGCGGCTTGGCTGCAGCAGAAGAAGGCGTAACACATCAATGCGCCGAAGACTTGGCTATCATGCGCTCGATCCCAGGTACAGTTGTTATTTCTCCTGCCGATTACGCTTCTACTTATGCCATTGTTAAGGCTCTTGGCAACTATGAAGGTCAAGTTTACTATCGCTTTGGTAAGCTAGCTTTCCGCAAAGTTTTTGATGAAAACTATAAGTTTGAACTCGGAAAAGCTAATCTTTTAGAAGAAGGCACTGATTTAACCATCATTTGCCACGGTACTATGGTTGCAAGATCCTTGCAAGCATATGATCTTTTACTGGAAAAAGGCATCAAAGCTCGCGTTTTGGAAATGCCTTGTATCAAGCCCATTGATGAAGATGCCATTTTGGCAGCTGCTAAAGAAACAGGCCGCATCTTAACAGTAGAAGAAGCTGTTTTGCATGGTAGCATGGGTTCTGCTGTAGCCGAAGTATTATCAGAAAAATGCCCCACACTGCTAAAACGCATGGGCATTAACGACTGCTTTGCTCAGTCCGGAAAGCATGAGCTTTTACTGGATGAATATGGCTTGTCAGTACAAGACATTGTGGACGCTGCTGTTGAACTGTCAAATAAATAATCTGCTACCACAAAACAGTTCAACACCATTTATTTTACATATTTTAAAGAGGTACTATATATGAAAATCGCTTTTTTTAGTTCAATAAGGCACAACCTTAAAATGTATCAAGATGGAGCAAATGCAAGAGGCACCGAGGTAGAGTTTGTCGATTTTCCTTTTCCATCTACCGAGGAAAACGCCCACAAAATTGTTGGTTGTGATGCTATATTATTTCCTCCAAACAATAATATGACACGTAAATTCCTGGAAACTATCAAGGCAAACGGTATCAAGTATATTTTAACTTCCAGTGTCGGATACGACCAATTTGATTTAGAGCTCATGAAAGAATATGGCTTTAAAGGATGCAATGTTCCAAGCTATTCTCCTAATGCTATTGCAGAGCATACTGTCTTGATGCTACTGAGCTTACTTCGTGATTATAAATCCCAGCTCAAACGGGCCGATAGTAATGTTTTCGATGTAATGACTACTTGGGGCAAAGAAATCCGTTCTTTGAACGTTGGTATAATCGGTGCCGGACGCATCGGCTACACTTCACTTAAATGCCTTAGTGGGTTTGGGCCAAAAGCAATGTATGCCTATGATCTTTATGAAAATGACGCTGTGAAAGAATATGCTCAGTATGTCAGCTTAGATGAGATTTATGCTCGTTGTGACGCCGTTTTAATACACTGCAATTCCAACGAAGATAATTATCACATGATAAACGACGAAAGCATTGCAAAGATGAAAGATGGCGTGTTTATAGTCAATGTGGCCAGAGGCCCGCTTGCCGATACAAATGCACTTTTAAAAGGCATTGAAAGCGGTAAAATCGGTGGACTTGGTTTGGATGTTTTAGAAGAAGAAGCCCGTTTGTTTGCATGGGACGGCGCAGGAGACTTTCCTGTTCCTGCTTTTGAAAAGCTACTTTCTTATTCAAATGTCATTTTCACACCCCATTCTGCATTCCGCACAGAAACAGCCGCTTCAAATATCATTTCAATCACTATTGACAACGCTTATGAATATGCCTTGACGGGTAATTGTAGCAACGAACTTGTTAAGTAGGTGAAATATGGAAGCATTGTTAGCTGTATTCCATTCTCTTTGGCCGGTAATGAGCGAACTGTTCCTATCTGTGGCCGCTGGTGCTATTTTTGGTAAAGTTTGCAATAAAAGTGTAGCCAATTCCAAAATTTTAACAGACATGATACTTTTTGTGGTATTGCCGTGCAACATTATTAACGCAGGCGCCAATGCCCTGTCCATAGAAGTTATTACTTTGTTTCAATTAGTGGGTCTAGGCTTGCTGGTTCAAGCTTTATCTGTTGGTGTAGCTTTCATACTTTATAGGCGTGTGCCGATGGAGCAAAAAGCTATTCTGCAGTATGCCGTATTGGTGCCAAACGCAGGATTTATCGGTATTCCTCTTGTACGTGGTGTTTTCGGTGATAATGCATTAGCACTTCTTAGTTTTTACATGTTACCGTTCCGTTTTGTAATGTGGATTGCCATGGGCGTTTTCTCACGCGAAGTGAAGATTAAGTTAATGCTTAAAAAAATTCTTCTTCACCCGTGCATGATAGCAACTTATATCAGCTATATGCTTATGTTTGGTGTTTTCGATTTACCGGATACACTGTCTTATACCGTCGAATCTTTCAGCAACGCCACCAGTCCACTGACATTGTTTTTTGTAGGTACTGTTTTTTCCAACATTGGTCTAAAAGACCTTGTGACAAAACAAATTTTAAGTTTCAGTATCATGCGACTTGTTTTGTTCCCACTTGGAATATTTATCCTTCTTACGATAATGAATGTCAACCCGTTGTGGACAGGCTTTATTGTTCTTTTAGCCGGCACTCCCGCCGGAAGTACTACCAGTATTTTGGCCGCACAGTATAATCTTGACAAGGTCATGGCTGGGCGCTTAGTGGTGGTATCCACTGCACTTAGTTTAATCACGATTCCTATTTGGAGTATATTCTTAGTTTATCAGTTGGGGTAACCCTATACAGAAAGGACAGGTAATAAATTTGAAAGCATTTGTAATACATGATGGTGGCCGTAAAACTTCGATCATCGAAAAAGACGCCCCCACCATTCAAAATCCAACCGATGTATTGGTGAAAATCAAAGGTTTAGGTATTTGTGGAACAGACATGCACATATATGAGGGCAAACACCCCATGTGCTTTAATACCGATCGCATCCCCGGACATGAATTTTCCGGTGAAGTTATCGAAATAGGTAGTGCTGTGACAGACCTTGCTGTTGGTGATCATGTGGTTCACGAGCCTATTGCTTATTGCGGCGAATGCTACCCTTGCAGAAGAGGCCAGCATAATGTTTGCACCAGCTTGAAAGTAACCGGCTGTAACATCGACGGTGGCTGGCAAGAACTTTATTGTGCGCCTGAGAAACAATGGCACAAAATTCCTGATTGGATGAGCTGGGAGCAAGGCGCTTTGGTAGAACCTTACACCATCGCTGCTCAAGTTTGCTCGCAAGCAGATATTCAAGAAGGCGATATCGTGCTGATTCATGGTGCCGGTCCTGTGGGCTTGATGTGCTTAGACACAGCCAAAAATCTTGGCGCTATCGTCATCATCAGTGAAATCTCTCCGGGACGTATAGAGCTTGCCTCTAAAATGGGTGCTGATCACGTTGTGAATCCTATGGAAGATGAAATCGAAGATTTTCTTGCCAAAAATGGTTTTGATTCAGTAAACGTAGTCTTAGACTGTGTGGGTCTTGCCAACATGATGGAGCGCAACATGAAAATGCTTTCTCCTGCCGGCAGGTTTGTCCCTGTGGCAGCTTGCCCCATTCATATTGAACAAGGTGGTCTACTTTTAGTAAAGCAGCTTACCCTTATCGGTAGCCGTTTGCAAAAAGATAAATTTAAACCAGTTATTGAAAATTTCAAACTTTTCGGAGACCATTGCACTGAAATGGTAACTAATGTATTCCCATTTGAGAAAAGTGGAGAAGCATTTGAGTATGCCGACGCACGTCATCCGACTTGTGGCAAAATTGTTGTTCGATTCGACTGAATATGAAAGCGAGGAAATAAAACTATGTTAAACAAACAAGAGCAAAAAGATCTGGAAATTTTTGCCTGTGAAATTCGCAAAAGCACACTAACTGCTATTCACAGTGTAGGCATGGGCCATATTGGCGGCGCTATGAGTATGGTGGAATGCCTTGCCGTACTTTACGGCAAAATTATGAACGTTGATTCTAAAAATCCACGCATGGCTACAAGAGACCGTTTTGTCCTAAGTAAAGGCCATTGTGGTCCGTCCTTGTATGCCACACTTAGCCTGAAAGGCTTTTTCCCTGAAGAGGCTCTTAAAACCATGAACCGCGGCGGTACTATTTTGCCAAGTCACGTTGACCGTCAAAAAACTCCGGGTGTTGACTATTCTACCGGTTCTTTAGGCCAAGGTATCAGCCTTGCCGTAGGAAGTGCCGCGGGTGCTAAAATCCGAGGCGAAGACTATCGCACATATTGCATCGTGGGTGATGGCGAGTGTAACGAAGGCCAAGTTTGGGAAGCAGCGGCTTTTGCCTCTCATCAAAAACTTGATAACCTTACTGTGTTTATTGATTACAACAAACAACAACTTGACGGATTGCTCACAGACATTTGTGATATGGGCGATTTGGGTGCAAAATTTGCAGAGTTTGGTTTTGACGTTTACAATGTAGACGGACATGACATAGCCGCCATTTATGACGTTATTGAAAAAAGCAACGCAAAAACCGGCAAACCCGTAGCCATTGTTTTAGACACCATTAAAGGTCAAGGTTGCCAGTTTGCTGTTGATATGGGTCTTTGCCATCACATCTTCATGAACGACGAACAATATGCCGCTGAGTTTGCAATACAAGAGGCTAAAATCGCCGAACTGAAAGCATAAGGGAGGAAAATAAATGTTAAAGCTTGCAGAACCTAACACAAAAACTGCCAGCATGCGCGAAGTGCTGGGCGATACATTGGTCGAAATGGCCAAAGAAAATGATAAAATTGTGGTGATGGATGCCGACTTGATCGGCGCCAGTGGCCTGAAAAAATTCCAAAATGCATTCCCCGAGCGTACCATTGACTGCGGCATTCAAGAAGCCAATATGGTAGGTGTTGCCGCCGGTATGAGCGAAGGTGGAAGCATTCCTTTCACACATTCATTTGCTTGCTTTTCAAGCCGCAAGTGCATTGACCAAGCTTTCCTTAGCTCTTGCTACGCAGGACTACCCGTGAAAATGATCGGCTCCGACGGCGGCATTTGTGCGGGTGCAAACGGTGGCTCTCACCAGGCTATGGAAGACATGGGCACTTTCTACAGCATTCCAAACATCACTTTGGTAGAGCCCAGCGACGCAGTGATGATGAAGGCTGTACTGCCTCAGTTGGCTTATGATTGCGGTACCACATATATGCGTAGCAACCGTAAAGAAGACGCCGCTATCTACGCAGAAGGTACAGAATTTAAAGTTGGTAAAGGCATTGTCCTGAAAGAAGGCACCGATGTAACCATCATCGCAAGTGGCATCGAGGTTCCGGAAGCCCTTAAAGCAGCTGATATTTTAGCTGAAAAAGGCGTTTCCGCCCGCATCGTAGATATGTTCACTTGGCGTCCTTTGGACCACGAGCTTATCGAAACTTGCGCGAAGGAAACCGGCTGCATTGTAACAGCTGAAAACCATTGTCTGGCTTCCGGCCTTGGACGTGCTGTAGCGGCAAGTGTTGCAAGCTCTTGCCCCGTACCCATGGGCTTCATCGGCGTAAATGAAACATTTGGCGAAGTGGGTAGCCAACCTTACTTGCTTGATCACTTCAAAATGAGCGCAGCTCATATCGCGGAAAAAGTAATGGAAACCATTGCTCGTAAAGGCTAATTTTGCAAATTTGCCCACAATTTCGCATTTCAGCGTCATTGTGGGCTTTTTCAAAAAGATACTAAGTGTAAAAAAGACTATTTATTATACAGGCTTTGACTTAACAAGTAATATTTGATAATATAATCTTGAATACTTTAAAAGGAGTTGTCGATTACATATGAGTAACATGAAAACCAATGCTTATGATCTCATAAAATCTCGAATCATCAATTCCACATACCCAGCTGACTCTATATTAGATGAAAAACAAGTTGTGGAAGAATTAGGCACCAGTCGTACCCCTGTGAGAGAGGCAATCATCGCTTTGTCTCAGGAGGGTTATTTGCGTATTTTGCCCAAGCGTGGCACTTTCGTGACAGGTTTTACGTATAATGACGTGGTTTCTGCGTTTCAGGTGCGTTCGTTGATTGAGCCATGGCTTATTTCTACCTATGGTGCGCAGCTAACAAGAGAAGATTTGGAGATGGAACGCCAGTTTATTTTAGAAGAAAACCATGAAGATCACTTCAAGCCAGGCATTTCCATTAACCATCATCCTCACACTTTATTACTTGCCCAGTGCAAAAACCCGTATATTCTTAACATGCTACATTTTGTGGAAGAACAAAATAAACGTGTGCCCAGTGGTGGATACAGTCCTGACTCTGCCTACAAAAAATATTTCGTTTTAAAGAAAGAACGCATTATCAACAGTCATCTTCGTCTTGTTGATATGTTGTTGGCAAAAGACATTCCGGGCGCGGTTGCTGAAATGCAACGACATGTAGAATACGGAAAGGTTTCGTATTTAAAATATTGGTTCAATGTGGACTCCCCACAACTGAATTTTCCACTCAGTGACGCAAACTAATGTGGCATCTGTTATAGTCAATTTACATTTTATATGTCTTTTAGCAAAGCTGAAAGGAATTGACAACTATATGAAACAAACAAATCCCCAGCAATTGGATAAAGGTGTGCAAGAGCTATCGCGGCTTCAAGAAAATCGCACAACTCCTATAGGAGCCTTTCACAAAAAGCTGGCAAATGATCCTGCACTAATGCGTGCTTTCACCGATTCATACATTGATTGCTGTGTATCAGATACTACCATTCCACAAAAATATAGAGAACTATTTTTTATGGTAGCTGCTGCCGGCACCCCGATGATAGCTCAAAATCATGCAAAACAAGCCCAGGCAAATGGAGCTACTATGGAAGAAATTTCCGAAGTATTGCGTATTATGCTGAATGTTTTGGGCACTGCGTCGATTATACCTTTGGTTAATAATATTTTTGAAGAAGTCGAAACTGATATTTAATAATCAAAGTATAAACAACATTTTAAAAAGTTATAATTCATATAAAAAGGCATTCAAAATCATGATTTTGAATGCCTTTTTTCTTTTTATATCATATCGTTTTAATAATTATGCTATTTCCTTTTTTTTCGAACTGACTATTGTACAAGTTAGCATAAAATCCATTTTTAGCCATTAGTTCCTCATGACTTCCGGTCTCCAACACATCGCCGTCCTTCATTGCTAAAATCATGTCTGCGTCTCGAATGGTACTGAGCCGATGAGCAATCACAAAACTGGTTCTGCCTTCCATTAGTTTCGCCATACCCTTTTGGATTAATATTTCGGTACGTGTATCCACGCTTGAAGTTGCCTCGTCTAAAATCAACATTTTGGGCTGTGACAAAATAGTACGTGCGATGGTAAGCAGCTGTTTTTGTCCTTGGCTGATATTGCTGGCTTCTTCGTTCAGTTCTGTATTATACCCCTCAGGTAACGTCCTGATAAACCTGTGTGCTTGGGCTGCTTTTGCCGCTTCATACACTTCTTCGTCGGTAGCATCAAGGCGTCCATAGCGTATATTCTCCATGATGGTGTCGTTGTAAAGCCATGTATCTTGAAGCACCATGCCAAACATATCCCTGAAGTCATCTCGTTTGAACTGCTTCACATCATACCCGTCAACCAACACTGCGCCGGAATTCACGTCATAAAACCGCATAAGTAGCTTCACCATAGTTGTTTTTCCTGCGCCTGTTGGGCCTACAATGGCTACCTTTTGCCCTTGTTTTACCATTGCTGAAAAATCGTTGATGATGATTTTTTCAGGTATGTAGCCAAAGTTTACATGAGCGAATGTCACATCACCTTTGATGTCAGTTGTATCCACACAAAAATCAGCGTCCGGCTCTTCGTCTTTTTCTGCCAAAAACTCAAACACACGTTCAGCGGCGGCGGCTGTTTGCTGTAATATATTGGCCGAGTTAGCGATTTGGGTAATCGGCTGGGTAAAGCTGCGCACATACTGCATAAATGCCTGTATGTCACCAACTGTAATGACACCTGTCAATGTAAAGTATCCACCCAGTATTACCACTGCTACATAAGCGATATTGCCCACAAAAGTCATAACCGGCATCATCAGTCCACCTAAAAACTGACTTTTCCATGCAACACCGTGCAAACGTTCGTTTACTTCGTTAAAGTTTTCTTTGCTTTCCTCTTCATGGTTAAATGCACGTACCACCAGGTGTCCGCCATACATTTCTTCCACTTGGCCATTTGCCTCGCCTAAATAGTCTTGTTGCTTTTTATAGAACACCTGGCTGCGCTTGATAATCCGTGTCATCAAAAACATCGATATGGGTAAGATGACAAGCGTGATAAGCATCATCCAAATATTTATGGTACCCATCATTATAACAACGCCCAGCACTGTTGTTATGGATGTCAGCAGTTGTGGCAAGCTTTGGGTAAGGCTTTGTGTAACCATATCTACGTCATTTGTCACACGGCTAAGCACGTCGCCTTGACTTACCCTGTCAAAATACGACAGCGGTAAGTTGTTGATTTTCTCGCTGATTTCTCTGCGCATTTTATAGCTGATACGGTTTGATACCGACACAAAAATATAGCTTTGCAGATACTGAAGCACTGCCGAGATAATATAAATAATTCCACAAAAAACCAATATTCCAAATATGGCTTCAAAATCTATGCTGCCTGTGCCGGATATCATGGCTAAGAATCCATCTACTAAAAGATTGGTAGCGTTTGCCAAAATTCTGGGACCAAATAGTGCTAACACAGCCGCTGTGATGGATAGCAAAATACAAAAAATAAGTATCGGCATATATTTTTTTAGGTAGCTTACCAGCTTTTTCATAGTGCCTTTAAAGTCGCCGGCCTTTTCCATGCCCATGGCTCCACCGCCACCCATTCCGGGAGGACCCATTTGCCTGCGATTATTATTTTGCAAAGAGGTTGATTGTTTATCTTTACTCATGCCAGTTCCTC
>CAYJIC010000040.1:0-15936 GCA_964370155.1 uncultured Oscillospiraceae bacterium | reverse complement strand
TGCTGTATCCCGGTTTTCATGCCCTTATTTATCACAGGATAGCACACTGGCTGTATAGGCATCGTCGGCTTTTTTTGGCAAGGTTTGTCAGCCAAATGGGTAGAAGCGTTACCAATATTGAAATCCATCCGGGTGCTACGATAGGCAAACACTTATTTATAGACCACGGAGCCGGAGTGGTGATTGGTGAGACGGCAGAAATAGGCGATAATGTGACGATTTATCACGGTGTTACCCTGGGCGGTACAGGCAAAGACGTAGGTAAACGCCACCCGACTATAGAGAACGATGTGCTTTTGGGCGCAGGTGTGAAGGTGCTGGGCCCGGTAGTAATAGGCGAAGGAAGCAGGGTCGGGGCAAACAGCACGGTGCTGTCTGACTTGCCGAAAGACTCTACCGCAGTGGGCAGTCCGGCCGTGGTGGTGCGTCGTGCCGGCGAAAAATGCGTGCCCAGTGAAGACTTAGACCAAAGGGACTACCCGAACATTGTAAAAGATAAAATAGACGAACTTGAAAAGAAACTGGCCGAGATGGAAGCAAAACTTG
This sequence comes from uncultured Oscillospiraceae bacterium, assembly GCA_964370155.1. Taxonomy (GTDB): domain Bacteria; phylum Bacillota; class Clostridia; order Oscillospirales; family Ruminococcaceae; genus JAAYCI01. The sequence continues at coordinate 15,390 of CAYJIC010000040.1, read as the reverse complement.
CGCAAAAATAAAGCGTATATCTAGCCCAAAAATGAGTAGATATACACCGTGTTTGTTGTAAAGTGAAAATATTAAAATTGATATTATAAGTTATCGGGTTTGTTTTCGATAGTTCCTATCTTGCCATAAACTTCCTGCATGCGTGCATCAAGCTCGGATATGGTTTCGGCCATGTCTTTCAGCTCTTTTGTCACGTCTCGGGTAAGCTCTGTGTCAGATTTATATCGAAGCTCATGTTCCAAGCTTGCCCAAAAGTCCATGGCGATGGTGCGGATCTGAATTTCTACCGGCACTTGTTGTTCACCGTCAGAAAAGCGCACAGGTACCGTCACCACCAAATGAAGGCTACGGTATCCGCTTTCTTTGGGTGTTTTGATAAAGTCTTTTGTCGCTATACATTTCACGCCGTCTTGGGCGCAAAGTAAATCAGACATACGGTAAATATCCTCGACATAAGGACAAATAACACGAATACCGGCAACGTCTGTCAGCTCTTCACGTATCAGCTGAATTGAGGGGACTAATCCTTTACGACCCATTTTTTTCATGATACTTTGAGGGGTTTTTAGGCGTGTTTGGATGTTGTGGATGGGATTACGCTTGTGCCTGAATGAAAACTCGTCGTCCAAAACCTCCAGCCGGGTGCTAACTTCACGGATGGCGCTGCGGTAGATTATTTGTAGGTTGTTATATTCTAAAACAAACTGATTTAGCAAATCTACATTCACGCCCATTCTGGCGGCAAATTCATCAAAGAATGTGTTTTCTTTTTTTTGGGTAATAGGATCCATATGCACTACCTTTGTCCTTTCATGTGGCTAGCCAAACTGATGTAATCCGAACCCGCCTATTTTTGGTAAATTTATGCGCAATACTGCGTTATCCTCACTTGCAATACAAAAAGTATTGCGCGCTCGTCTGCCTTGTCTAGCACAAAATTTACTAAAAATAGGTCCTGTGGATTTTTTATACCGCCAAAAGTTCTAATAGCAAGGAAGTGCGATGCCGTAAGGCTGCCGCCTTACAAGATGCACTGACGAAGTTTTTAGGATTTTTGGCTAAATAAAAAACGGGTTCGTTTTACATCGGCTTGGCTACAACAGCGGCGAGAAAAACTTTGCGCCTGTTTGCAAAATACGCTTGCTGAACGATATGTTTTCGGTTTCTTGTAAGGTGACTTCATGCGCTTGTGAGAAGCTGTTGAGCATGTCTTTTTTTGTGTCTTTCACCACATGCCCGGCATAAAAAGCCACACAGTTTTCGAAATGTAGGTACAAGCTGCGATAGTCCATGTTTGCGCTACCTACAATGGATACTTTGTCGTCGGAGACATACATTTTCGCATGTACAAACCCCGGCGTGTACTCGAAAATGCGAACACCGCCTTCAAGCAAAACAGGATAGTAGCTTTGCGTGACCCAAAACACCGGCTTTTTGTCCGGGATACCGGGTGTGAGAATCCGCACATCTACGCCTTTCTTTGCGGCAAGTGTAAGGGCTGTTATCATTTCGTGGTCCAGTATCAAATATGGGGTGGAGATGTATACATAATCGGTAGCTTGGTTTATGATGTTCAGATAAGAATTTTCGCTGACGTTTTCTTCGTCCAGCGGAGAGTCCCAATAAGGCTGTACATATCCTTTTTCGTCGCAAAGGCTCTCGGGCAAGTTTTCACCCGGCACGAAATAGTCTAAAGGGTTGTTGTCGGTGCCGCTTGCATAGTCCCACGCTTGCAAAAACGTGGTGGTTAAAGAATACACAGCCTCGCCTGTGATTTTGCAGGCGGTGTCTTTCCAAAGGCCGAAACGATGGATATAGTTTATATACTCGTCTGCAAAGTTTAAACCGCCAAAAAATCCGACAACACCATCCACCACGGTTAGTTTACGGTGGTCACGATGGTTTAGCATGGCGTAATCAGAAACGTGCCATGTGGGACGTGGCGGCAAAAAGGCACAACATTGTATGTTATAGCTTTGCATTTCTTCGATGGTTTTCTTAGGTAAGGTGAGAAGACTACCCACGCCGTCCCATAAAATCCGAACTTCGACGCCTTCGGCTACTTTTTGCTTTAGAATATCCAGAACACTGTCCAGCATGTATCCGGGCTGCCAAATGTAATATTGCATGAAAATGAAGTGTTTCGCGTCTTTAAGAGTTTCCAAAAACGATGAAAAGAACTCTTCACCAATAGGGTAAAATTCACTACAGTCGGCAGGGTAAACAGGAGAATCTGCACGCGTGCTCAGATAATAAGCGTTTTGCGCAAGGTAAGGGTGGCTTTGGCGCAGGGCCTTTATCACGTTAGGGTTTTGGCGCATGGTAGAGTTGTATTTGGCAGATATAGTTTGCAGGCGAGCCTTGTGGCGACGAGGAACGTGCCTATGTCCCCATAAAATGTACATGCCGGCGCCAAATAAAGGTAGTAATAATATCACGAAAGTCCACATCAGCTTGTATGCGGGGTTTACCTTGTCTTGCGCTAAAATAAACGTCAATATAACCACGCTGAGTGCTATTAAAAATAAATAAGCGACGATGCCGTTGTTGGAAAACCAATATATAAGCCCAAAGAAAAATGTCATCTGCAAAAGAAAAATAAACACAAACCAAAATGTACGCGAAAGAAAAATGCGAAAAACATTCTTAAGCATAGTTGGTCCTTTCTTTACAGAGTGGCTTTCAAAACGCGGGTGAAAGAAAATAAGCTAGGGTAGGGAAGATGGCGAAGATGACGGCAAAGATGTAGAAGTAGCCTCAACAGACGAAGTGGCATCAGAAGACGGCACAGCCACAGCGGGAAGTGAAGTAGTGGCAGGCACAGAAACATCCAAAGGCTGGCGCTCAGATGGAGGCGTTAGCATGCCTGCCGAAGGATAGTTTTCGATGGTGATGCCCTCGATAACGATGTCGTTTTTTGGCCGATAACTATTTTCGTCTACCGATGCGCCACATATGGCGTCGACTACGTCCATGCCGGCTATCACTTGGCCGAACACGGTGTCGGTGTGGTCAAGGTATGGCGCACCGCCGGCCTGTGCATAGGTGTCTATCACTTCTTGTGACCATCCGGCAGTTTGCAGGGCTTGTAAAGCGGCCTCGTCTAAAGTGTTTTGTGGCGTTGCCACTATGTAAAACTGCGATGTGCCAGCAAACTCTTCACCCTCGACACCGGCTACGCATAAGGCGCCGGAATAATGGCGAAGTAGATCGGTGCTTTCGGTCGCGAAAGTAGTGCCCCAAATGGTGGCGCCTTGCAGTCCGGTTCCGGTAGCATCTCCGGCTTGGATGATGAAATCTTCTATGATACGATGAAAAATGGTGTCGTCATAAAAGCCGAGAGTGGCCAACGTGCAAAAATTTTCAACGGCAAGCGGGGCATATTGCGGATATAATATCACGCGGATATCGCCGTGGTTTGTGGTGATGGTAGCGTACACTTCATCTTCGCCCGGCGGTGAAAACTGTATGCTTGCGCTTTGTATAGTGTCACGTTTGCTGCTGCCACCCACAGTGACCATGTCGCTGGAAGCGGAGCTGCCCTGGCAGGCACAAAGCAAACATATCGATAATATTAGCATAATGGCGGCGATTTTCCGCAAGAGTATATCATCCCCTTTTATTTTTCATAACTCTTTCATTAATTATACCATATTTATATGTATATGGAAAAGAAAACATGAATAGAAAATGAGAATGCGACTTGACGCAAGAGGAAAGTTTTAGTATCATTAAAACATAAGAGAGCCATGAAAATGATATGTCACAGAGGAGATGGCCATGAGCGATATTACCAAAGATAATGTCGGTTTGGAAGAAGAATATGAACCGGATTTGCTTACGTTGGAAGACGAGGATGGCCAAGAGCATACCTTTGAGGTGCTGGATGCGGCAGACATGGACGAGCAACGCTATCTTGCCGTGGTAGTATGGGACGAAGACCCTCAAACACGTCTTGAACAGGACGCCGAAATGATGATAATGCGTGTTGGGTATGATGAAAATAACGAAGAATATGTGGATATTATAGAAGATGAAGAAGAACTTCATAAGGCCGGCCAGATGTTTTTAACACGCCTTAAAGAAGTGTATGATATTGATATGGATGAATTGACTAAATAAAAGGCAGACGTTGTTTTTTTTGCTTTTGTTCTCCTGCCTTGTTCGATTTGATGTGACTATATTTATCCTACTGGTTATATAAAAGGAGCCCGTGTCCGCAAGCGGATGGCAGACCTCCCGGTTTACCGGACGAAGGGAGCGTGAACCTTGTAGCAGGGCACCACCCTACTTCTTGTTGAGTGGGTTATAACTTGGTCACAGACGGCAAGGTGGGTATGTTTTTTTAAAAGATGGACCGTATGTTGCTTATTGATGCTTTAAGGGTGTAGGCGTGGTGTGGATAGTTGTATAGTGTGTGAGATTCACGGAGTTTATTACGATACAGCGGCCCAAAGAGGTGATTTTTAGGTGCAGTTAGGAACCATTCATATCGGAGCACGCATGCTAAAAACAGCATTGGCAGTGTTTTTGTGTTTACTCGTTGATGCTTACACTCCCGGAGATATAGAGCTGGGCGTACACAGCTGTATAGCGACCGTGATTTGCATGATGCCAACCTCACACGACACAATGCAAATGGGTATAAACAGGATAATTGCCACCACCATAAGCTTTTTTGCAGGTGCGATAGTGCTTACGCTTTATTCGATTTTTCCACAGTGGTATTTACTTCTCAAGCTGTTACTCATGCCGTTTTTTATTATTGTAATCATCATTGTTTGCAATAAAATAAACAGGCCCGGCTCGGTGCTGTTGTGCTGTGCAATATTTATTATTTTAGCTTTTGCGCCGGCAATGTCGTTGCAAGAGGCGATTGCTTACTCGGGGCTTCGGTTTGCATATACTGTGCTTGGGATTGTGGTAGCATGGATGGTAAACAAGTTTGTATATCCGGCAGAAAAGTATCATCCTGAGCTGGAAGAATGTCAAAAACAGCTGCATGAACTGCAGGAAGCTGAAAATCAAAAAGATGAAAAAGCAGAAAACAACGTTAAATAAACATGTGAATAAGGCAATATACTCGGTTTAAGTAAACAGAGGTTATATTGCCTTATTATATTGCGTTGATTAATTATAATTCTTGTATCGATATTACTCTAATATTTCATAGATGTGGGCTACCTCTTTTTGTGCTTCAATGAGGTCGTCCTTTTGTTTTTCTTCAAGTTTTATAATTTCTTTGGCGATTTCTTCGGCATCGGCTATTTTTGCGCCTACATCAGACAAAAGCTCTTCGGTTTTTTTACGTGTATATGACACAGTAGCGCTTTTTGATGCCTGGTCATCGGCAGTAATATTTTTATTCGATGAAACAGCATTTGTGGTTTTTTCTTTATTATTTTCCATTTTGCGATGCTCCTTTTCAGTTATATTTGTCGCCTGAAAACAGTAAAACAAGATAAAATAAGAAGTTAAATAATTTTAACAGAAAGCAATAGTCGTAAATACTCGAAAAATAGTATCGCTAATAAAAATAATGCAAAATAAATAAAAAAAACCGCCGCTTCACTTTCGTGAGGTGACGGTGTAAAAAACGTCGGCTATGGCTCAGGGGTGTTGCTGGGGCTGTTTATATATGAGATGTGCTGTAAAGGAAGCTCTTCAAGCAAAATCGTCTCAGAGTTTTCGTTTGTTAAAAGCAGAGAGTCTATTGTCGATTTCACAGCTTCTATTTTGTAAATATGTGATATATCCATTGAAATATCCGACATGTTCATCACATTGATGGTCAAGTCGCCGTCTGCAATGGTGCCGATGAAAGTTTGCGTCTTTGGGAACTGATCGTTGTGCCACAAAAGTAAAACGTCGCTTAAAATACGCCTTGGGTCAAATATAACGTTTGAAACAACGTTGTTTTGAGGCCACTGTGCAACCTCGATGCCCGCAAGCGAAGTGTCGGCGGCATCGCTGAAATATGAAGAGAAAGGTATGGCAACGAATGTGAAATCGGCGCCGTTTGGAATGGTGTCAAAAAACTCGGATATTTGCTGTGGAGATATATCATCAAGCTTTGAAAAAGTCAGCGAATATAAGCTGCTGAGGATGGAGGGCTCGTCAAGTGGGATATCATAGTCCGTGTCCGGAGCAATATATGCGCGTGTGGCCATATCAAGCCCCAGGGCATAGCCGAGCGCTAAACGCTGCGAAAAATCGTTGTGAACATAGACGCAAGCATAAGATTCAGCGGCATTTGAGCCTACTGCATACCCACTTAACCATCCGGCTTCTTCCGGCGAAAAAGTGATGCTTGCAGCGTTTTGTGTCAAAATAATGTCGTGTGATGAATCCAAAAATATAAAATGTACATTTGGATATTCTTTACTCATCGTTGAAATGTTTTGTGTCACAATGCCGTCCATGGTGATGACAAGTTCGGCACCGCTTTTTACAGCCAGCTCAAGAGTGGAGGTGATGCCATCTATATTGTCGCTGTTAGCAGTATAGAAAACAGCGGAAGATCCGATTTCACCTGAAAATCGAGACAACGTGTTCCACACATTTTGGCCGGACGTAGAAGACAAACGTTGCTCGGTGGTGATAAGAGCAATTGCAGCACCCGGTTTTTGGCTTTCAATATCTAACTCAGAGCTTGTTTCTAAAGGAACAGGAAGCGACTGCTCAGACAAAACAGAACATGAGGATAAAACGAATAATAGCAAGATTGCAATAAAAACACGTGCTCGCTTTGTCATAAAGACGCTCCTTTCATATAAAGTGCAAAATAATGCGCTACACTAATGTTAACGCATTTACGTTAAAATATCAATTGTGTACACATTACAATGCTGTTACAAATAGTTACAATAACAGGCCGGCATTGCGAGATGAAATTCTTCACCAAGAGTCTTTTTGATAGTTGACGATTTAGCTGTTCTTCCACTCGGAAATAATATCGCCGTTTACAAAAAAAGCATGTTTTGCCAGCTCGGCCAAAGGAGAATCTACAACGCTGTCTGAATAAAATTCATCAATAGTAGCGTTTGGATATTCGGCATAAAACCGAGCAACTTTTTCCTTGCCGCGACAGTTTGCCCCCTGGAAATGTCCGGTGTGTGGGTCTGCACAAGTGCCAATCAAGTGCACGCCAAGCTCGTTGCAAATAGGTTGTAAGATAAACTCCGGAGACGCCGAAATAATAACGTCGTCTGGTTTTTTTTGTTTTAGATACCAGCTTTTTAGATTTTTGCGATGGCTACTCCAAAAAAGAGACAACGCAGCGGAGGTGTCGGGCACCCATTTAAGGAAAGAAAGAGCTGATTCTTTTGCATCGTTTCTAGATAAAATGCCAAGTTTCATGCCAAATACAGCGAATATTTGCTTTGGCAAAGCCAGCCACACTTGCGGATAGTGCTTTGCACAAAATCGATAAAAATGCATGGTGCTATCGCCTGCATAAATAGTGTCATCAAAATCGTATACATTCATAATAAAACTTCCTTTGGTAATATATTTAGTCGCTAGAAATTATGAACAACGCTTGTTCCACTGTGTTACTGTGCTGGAAAAATTCGCACTTGTAACAAACGAAACCATCATGCCACACTTGTGACATTGTATTATGCTTTTGTTTTCGTCCACAGTGCCAAGATCCATGCGAGTGGCGCAAAATGGACAAGGTGATATTGAACTTTTCACTGAAAAATTGTGGCGCAACACTCTTTTGTTCCAAGCATCGGCCAAACGATTTTGCTGTGTGGTGGACGCAAGAAGTGCCAAGGCGCCACACCGAGGGCATAAAACAGAATGCCCATGGCCGGCAATGGCGGAAAACCGCACAGCGCTACCACAAAACGGACAAGGTTTTAATGAGGTCATATATATATCTTCCCATGTTTTTTTATAATTATAACACAGGTTGCAAGGGAATATAAATGTAATTTGTATCAGCGGCACAGTATGATAACGATAATAGAATAAATGATTTTAATACTGGATATCTGGCATAGTGACGAATTAAAGAATATTTGGTAGTGTTTTCTTGCCATTTAATTAAAAAAATGTGAAAAATAAACAAAAAAAAGACAAACACCCTGTTCAATTATGAAAAAATGGCATATAATAATAAACAGGTATATATTATTATATGTGCGACTTTGAGTTGTGCATATAGTTTGAGTGCGGAGTTGGGCTTTGGCATATATAGTTAATGAATGATGGAGCGGAGAGCTTATGGCAGAAAACAAGAAAAGTAAAATAATGATAGTGGACGATAATGTGACCAACTTAAACATTGCGCGTAAAGCACTTGAGCAAAAGTATGAAGTGATATTGATCCCAAGCGGTGAAAAAGCGTTGGCCATATTGTCTAAAATAAGGCCGGACTTGATATTACTGGATATAGAAATGCCGGGGATGAATGGATTTGAAGTAATAAAGAAGATAAAGGAAATGCCTTTGCCGGTATGCGATATACCTGTTATTTTCCTGACGGCAAAAGATGACAACAACAGCGAATATGAAGGGCTGAATTTGGGTGCAATGGACTATATAATAAAGCCTTTTTCATTCCCTCTTTTACTGAAACGTGTAGAGCTGCATATGAAGCTGTCTCACCAGCAAAATGAGCTACAAAACTATAGCCTTAACTTGGAAGAAATGGTGATGGAAAAAACCAAAGAAATCACCCAGCTGCAGTATGCTGTTGTGCAGGCGCTTTCAGATGTGGTGGAACGCAGAGACGGCTCCACAGGCGAGCATATTTTGCGTACGCGTGATTACCTAAAGTTGCTGATGCAAAAAATGCTTGAGAAGAAAGTGTACGAGGAAACCATAAACGGGCTTGACCCTGAGCTGTATTCGCAGGCCTCGCAGATGCACGACGTGGGCAAAATAGCCATACCGGACAGCATATTGCTGAAAGAAGGCCGGCTGACTCCGATGGAGTTTGACATTATAAAAGCGCATACCACTATAGGCGCGGAGACTATCTTGAAGGCTACCATGAACGTGCAAAGTGCAGAGTTTTTACGGGTGGCGGCAGAGTTTGCCATGACACATCACGAAAAGTGGGATGGTAGCGGATATCCAAACGGTCTGAAAGGGGAAGATATTCCTATCAGTGGCAGGATGATGGCTATTGTGGATGTGTATGATGCGTTGATTTCCGAGCGCCCATACAAGGCGGCTTTGTCTCACGAAGAAGCTATGGAGATAATTTTGAAAGATAAAGGTAGTCATTTTGATCCGATTTTGATAGATGTATTTGTTGAAATAGCGGATACATTCAAGACTATTTCCGAATCATATGCATAGTTAAAGCTATGATTTTAGGACATAATTCCCATTGAAATAAGCCGAACATTCACTGTGTGGTTTTTATTGTTTGAAAATATATATCGTAAAAACGCACTTTAAAGCTCTTTGGACTCTTTAAGGAGAAACTAGAATGAAAAGTAGTTGGGATGATAGTTTATCAGTAGAACAAATATACGAGCTGATTTCCATCACGAAAATCGGATTTTGGGTGTGGTTTTTGCAAACCGGCAAGGTGCATTACAGTAAAGAATGGGCCGAGATAGTGGGCTACGAGCTAAGCGAGCTTGAGCCTGATGTAGAAACATGGGAAAATATGCTTTTGCCTGAGGATCTACCTATGGCAAACATAGCCGTGGAAAAGCATGTACGCGGCGAGCTTGAAAACTATGAAGCAGAGTTCCGTATGCAGAAAAAAGACGGGACTGTTATATGGGGTCATGATAAAGGGCGTATCATCGAGTTTGACGAAGATGGTGCACCCCTTGTTTTGTGTGGAGTGTTGCAAGATATCACCCGGATAAAGATGGCCGAAGACCAGTTGCGTGAAAACCAGGAGATATTAGAGCTTACATTTACTGTGGCGCAGTTTGGCACATGGGACTGGGATATTTTAGGGGATCGCATTAGCTATAACGAAGAATATTTGAAAATGCTGGGATACACTCAAAATGATATCAATGGCTCGCTGGAAGAGTGGGAAAGCATGATACATCCGGACGACTTGGCAGGCACCAACGAAATGCTTGGTGATTATGTTGCGGGCAAAATTCCCGAATACGAGTGCGAGATGCGCATGAAGCACAAAGACGGAACATTTGTGTGGACGCGTGACGTGGGAAAAGTGGTGGAAAGAAACAGCGACGGCAAGGCTGTTCGCATGCTTGGCGGCCATTTGAACATCGATAAGCTGAAACGCTCAAAAGATGACTTAGCCATAGCTTTGCAAGAACTTGAAACGCACAAAGTGCGCTTGGAAGAAGAGATTGAAACAAGGACAGAAACGCTGGTAAATCAAGACAGAATGTTGCTTGCTGTGAATAAAATATCTCAAGATTTAATGGCGCTGGACAACGCCGAAGATGTAGATGAAGTGGTGAAAAACTGCCTGGCGGAGCTGGGCAAAGCGGTAAATAGCCAAAGTGTTATGGTGTGGCGAAATGTGTGGATAGATGGCCAACTTTATTTTTATCCACCACATCACCAAGACTATAAATTCTTTTTCTCAAAAGCAGAGATGATGGCCGCTTTAGAAGGCTTAGATCTTTCCGAGATTACGGGCGGAATGTTTACAAACGATGAAAAAGACGAGTTTTATGAGAACGGCTTTTATGACGATAAGCCGTATGACCATATATGCTATGAAACACGTTTTCCTACATTTTTAGAGTGTATAAAAAATGAAAAAACACTGAATATGCTTAGCCGTGATCTTTCGCCTGTAGAAATTTTGATAGCACGTTTGCAAAAAATCAAGGCATTCATCATATCGCCTATTTACCTAAACGGTGAGCCGTGGGGCTTTATGTCTATCTTTAACACTGAAACTGAAACGCTGTTTTCCGAGATTGAGGAAAACATGCTGGTTATCAGTGGGTCTTTGTTTGCAAATGCTTTGCGTAAAGTGGAGACAGACGAAGAGTTGCGGATTGCTCATGAGGAAGCTTTGATGAGCTCGCAGGCAAAAAGTAACTTTCTTGCTAATATGAGCCATGAAATTCGTACACCAATGAATGCAATTTCGGGCATGGCAGAGATAATTTTGCGGGAAAGTAAGCGCCCTGAAATAACAGAATATGCCACGGGAATTCGTAATGCATGCGGTAGCCTGCTGGCCATTATCAACGATATATTGGACATTTCAAAGATAGAGTCGGGCAAGCTGGATATCGTGAATGCAGAGTATAGCTTAGCAGAGCTGCTGGATGACATCATCAACCTCTCACGTATGCGTATGGAAAGTAAATCGCTGGCATTTTTTGCGTATATCGACAGCACATTGCCGGCCAAAATGATAGGCGATGAAAGCCGTATAAAGCAAATATTGGTAAACTTGATGACAAATGCTATAAAGTTTACTCAAAGTGGGTATGTGGCGCTGAAAGTGACAGGCCACCAAGATAAGGGCGTGATTCATCTTACTTTCTCGGTGGAAGACACAGGCTCGGGAATTAAAAAAGAAGATATGGAGCGGTTGTTTGAAGAATTTGAACGTGTGAACACAACAAAAAATCGTAGCATTGAAGGTACTGGTTTGGGGCTTGCTATCACAAAACGTCTGTGCGAGATGATGGATGGTAGCATTAAAGCAGAAAGCGTGTACGGTAAAGGATCTGTCTTTACGACGGATATCATACAAAAATATGAAGAATATACTCCGTTGGCCTTTGTGCCGAAAGAAAAAACAGTTTTGATATATGAGCCAAGGGCAGAGTATAGCGAATATGTCAAAAAAACTATAGAAAACTTAGGCTCGCATTGCGACACATGCACAAACCAATCAGAACTTTATGAAAAAATAGCACAAAATCCATTTGATTATATTTTTGTTCCGTCCCTACATTTGGAAAAAGTACAAACCGTGAAGAAAAAAAATGATTTGACTTCAAGAATAGTAGAGATGGCAACCGGAGATGAAAGCTGTGCAAATGATAAAGTTGAAACCATGATATTGCCGGTGCAGTGTATGCAAGTGGCTGAAGTGTTTAACGAAGCGCCTAAATCTCAACGCGAGAGTGGAAATGCGATAGAGTTTATTGCGCCTAACGCCAGAGTTTTGATAGTGGATGACAGCCCGGTGAACTTAAAGGTGGCCATGGGCCTTATGCGGCCGTATGAATTTTACATCGAAACCGCGAATGATGGCATTGAAGCGGTAGAAAAAGTGAAAAGAAATCGATATGACATGGTGTTTATGGACCATATGATGCCCGGAATGGATGGTATTGACGCCACCGCGGCCATCCGTAAGATGAAGGGCGAATATTATCAAGATCTGCCTATTGTGGCGCTGACGGCAAATGCCATTGCAGGCACAAAAGAACTTTTTATACAAGAAGGCATGAACGATTTTATCTCAAAACCTATTGAGATATCAAAGCTTAACGATATACTGGTAAAGTGGCTGCCAAAAGAAAAGCAAGAAACTGTGGAAAAAGTAGCGCCTAAAATAGAGCAAGAAGAGTATAATTTAAAGATTAAAGGCGTGGATGTGGGATACGGTGTGCGCTTGCTGGGCGGAAACTTTGACGACTATGTTGATATTGTAAAGACGTATTATGCAGATAGTGTCCGCAGACAAGTAAGTATAGCCACGTCTTACAGCGTTAAAGATACACGAATGCTGAAAACAGAGGTACATGCAGTGAAAAGTGCATCCACGTCTATTGGTGCGCTGGGCTTGGCCGCAAGGGCATTAAAGTTGGAAGAAGCGTGTCAAAATGACGACTGGGTGTACATAGAAAAAAATATTGCACGATTTTTTGAAGAGTTTGCAGATGTGATAGAAGAAATACCAAAAGTGATAAAAACCGAGGATGAAGGCGAAAACGACGATAAGCTACAAGGGGATATACCTCTATTGAAAGACAAACTTTCAGAACTTGGAGAGGCTATAGAGTTTGTCGATATCTCTCGCATTGAAGATGTTCTTGATTTGCTTTTTGAATATTCATGGGAGGATGAAATAGAGCAGCTACTGCTGAAGATTAAAGGATGTATTGAAACATATGAGTACGACGAGGCTGTGCCATTGATAAATGATATTAGCGAAAAGCTAACATAGAAAAGAGAAAACAGCCTTTTAGGGGCTGTTTTTTCTTGACATTGTATGGGGTGCATGCTACTATATTAATAAATATAATTAAACTTATATAATTAAAATTACACAAAGGAGATCGAAATGGACTACAAAACAAAAGGTGTATGCGCGTCAAAAATTTCGTATGAGCTTGATGGTACAAAGATTAAATCGGTGAGTTTTGAGGATGGATGTCCCGGGAATCTTTTAGGGATCAGCAAGATTGTAGAAGGCATGGAAGTGGCAGATGTTATAAAAAAATTCAAAGGTGTAAAGTGTGGCAGGAAAAGCACATCATGTCCAGACCAGTTGGCGAAGGCCCTGGAAAAAGGAATACAGAAGGAGGCATAATGTGCTGGAAATGTTTTCAAAACTGGTAGACGATTTGTGTTATAACTTTTTGCTGGCTGAAATAAAAACAGAGAATAAAAAGCAGAGTGATTTAAGCCATAACACATCGCTTTACAGAAAGATTATTTGCAAGGAATCCGGAAAACATACCATTTCAAGTATTGCTAGATTATTATCGGTGAAAACCACTGCGGTGACACAAAAAGTGAACGAGCTGGAAAGTAAAAACTACGTTATCAGAAAGCAGAGTGATGCCGATAAAAGGATTTCACATCTTTTTGGAGTGGAAAAGTATTGTCCTTGCCAGGATGAATTTTTACAAAGAGATGAGTATGTTTTTAGCAAAATTGAAAATGAGTATTCGGCAGATGATATTGAAAAATTTTTGGAAATTTTTAAAAAAGTTAATACATATTATTTGGAGTATGACTCAAATTAGAATAAATAAGTGGAATGCACATAAAAAAAGAGATGCAAATGATTGCATCTCTTTTAATTTGACTATTGTATAAAAATACTAATCATCGCCCAAGACAACAGTGTCGTCTTTAGAAGGGGGTGACGAGGCACTTTCACCGAAAATAGACTCGGAAGGAGCAGAACCACCACCGGAATCTGCGGGCGGATCTTGGCCGTCGGTGGTAGCCTCTTCTTGGGCGACGGGCGCGTCCGTTAGCGAAACTGTAATGCTGCGCACTTCGTCTAAAGCTTTTGAGGCTTGGGCGACGGCTTTTTCAGTGGCTGCATTCCATTTATCAGAGTTCTTTTTCGCTTTAGCAGATTTCTTTTGTAGTTTTGCCACTTTTTTGAGGGATGCTTTTTCTTTTTTCTTGGCTTTTTTCAGGGCTTTTTGTTTCTTTTTGGTTGCCTTGTCTGCGGGCTTTGCAGCAAGTGCAGCGGTGGCAGAATCTTCAGCAACCACCGGAGCAGCTTTTTTCTTTTTCTTGCGTGAAAGCAAGAAGAGAATAAGTGGAATTGCTGCGCCAAGTACGATGGACAATACAGCAACTAAAATCAATATCCAAAGTGGAATACCGCCATTGGATGTTGATTCTTCAATGGTGATGGTATGTGCGCTTTCGTCTTCGCTACCGGCCACGGAAATAGAGGTTTCACCTGCTTGTATAGCGGTAAATGTGATGCTGTCTTCGTCGGCGGTCACCTCGAAAAACGCTTCGTCATACACCAGGCTTTCGGTGTCGGTGATACCACTAAGCTCGAAGGAATCGCCAAGCTGAAGGGTGGATGGAGGCGCAATGATGATGGAAGGCGAAGGATCAAGCAGGGAAGACACAGCATCGGTGATATCCATAGACTCGTCCGGGGCATCTTCGGCCGCAGAAGCTGGCTGGCTGGTGCTATCATCGGCTGGTTGACTAGCGCTTTCGTCGGCCGGCTGGCTGACACTTTCGTCACTTGCCTCAGAAGATGCGGATGCATTTGGATCATATGGAGGCGCGCCTTCTTTTGTGAACATGTTGCCGGGCAAAGTAAGCCCATAAGCATCGCCGCTGTAAGCCAGATGGTCGGGATCAAGTATGTTGAACCGTAACGTAGTAGCAGTAAAGCCTTGATAAGCCTCAATGAACTCAGGCGTGCTTTCAATGGTGAATGTTAAAGTGGAGCCGGAAATAGTATAGCTTCCTAAAATCTCACCAATCTCTAATCCTGTGTTCACATGGAAAATGCCACTGCCGTCTTCGTTTAGCTGTAAATAAGGGGAACGCTCGGTTGGAAAACGGATGTCATCCATATGTTCGAATTTTCCGGTGGATACTTCAGCAGCAGCTGGTGTGGGCGCAGGAGTAGAAACAGCAGAAGTGTCTTCGGCTGCACTATCGTCTGCAGTATCAGCTTCGCCTTCTTCGGCCGCGCTATCGTCTGCAGTATCAGCTTCGTCTTCTTCGGCCGCGCTATCGTCTGCA
>CAYJIC010000039.1:0-16095 GCA_964370155.1 uncultured Oscillospiraceae bacterium | reverse complement strand
TTGTCATGTTGTAATCATCAATGATCTCGATTTTTTCAGGGTCAATAGCCGAAACAATGTGAGTAACATCAGGTGATGCGATAGCTCTTTCGATTGTGAACTTAACATCGTCTGCTGTGAATGGGTTACCATTGTGGAATGTAACACCCTCACGAAGTTTCAGGCTTAGTGTCATGCCGTCGTCAAGAATCTCATAGCTCTCAGCAAGACCTTCTGATACATTCATTTCTTCGTCTTGAATGAATAGTGTGTCATAAATTTGTTTTGCCACCCTTGAGCCAGGTTGCTCGTTTGCGCCTTGTGGGTCAAGTGATGCAGGGTCTGCGCCTTGTGAAACTATAAGAGTTTCGCCTTCTCCGCCACCTGAACAGCCCGCCAGAAGGCCAAGTGCCATTACAGCAACAAGTAGCAGCGCTAGTAATTTTTTCATTTTTTCTCCTCCAATATATTCTTACATTTTTGTCCATTCCATAACATTTGCAATTGTAAATTAATACAATTAACGTAGTCAAAAGAATAACTATTTGGTATTTTACAATATTTTCACATTTGTGTCAATGTTATTACACAATGCCGCAAACAAGCGACACAAATTTCACAATTTCGTATTTACCAAAGTTAATTTTTCATAAGAGGAAAAAAAATCAGTTTTAATAATTCAGCAAATAATCATCAACTTCTTTTGCACATTTAATGCCATCAGCTATAGCCCAAACAACAAGCGATTGACCCCGTTTCATGTCGCCGCATGAAAAAACATTATCTATGCTCGTTTTATATGATATTTGCGATTTTTCGGGTATATCCACTTTAGGCGCAGTATATTCTTCATAGCCTATAAACCCTGCTGCTATCAAAAGCATATCTGCTTTTAATGTTTGTTCACTATTTTCAATTTCACATAGCTTTCCATCTTTAAATTCAAGCTTTACTGTTAGCACTCCTGTTATTTTGCCATCTTTTTCATATATTTCTTTAATTGTAGTCTCAAAAACCCTAGGGTCGCCACCAAAGACTTCGCTAGCTTCTTCCTGACCATAGTCTGTTTGCATCACTTTTGGCCATTCAGGCCAAGGGTTTGTTTGGCTGCGTTCTTTTGGTGGCTGTGGCATCATCTCTAATTGCACCACACTTTTTGCGCCATGTCGAACACATGTACCCACACAGTCATTACCGGTATCGCCGCCACCAAGCACAATTACATTTTTACCTTTTGCGCTAATATAATCACCTGTTAAGTTATTTTCCAGCAGGCTGCTTGTTGTGCTTTTTAAAAAATCAAGCGCAAAATAAACTTCTTTAGCATCTCTTCCCTTCACGTTTATATCTCTTGCTTTTTTTGCACCACAACACAAAACTATCGCATCGTATTCCTTTTGTAGTTCTTCAAGCTTAACATTTTTTCCTATGTCTTTATTGTTTTCAAAGACAACACCTTCTTGTTTCATAAGCTTAATTCTTCGTTCGATAACCTTCTTGTCAAGCTTCATATTAGGTATGCCATACATTAAAAGTCCGCCAAATTTATCATCACGCTCAAAAACCGTTACATTATGTCCTCTTTTATTTAGCTTTTCAGCCACAGCAAGGCCGGCAGGCCCAGAGCCTATTACAGCTACTTTTTTATCACTTCGCACAAGCGGTGGCTCCGGCTTTACATATCCCTTTTTGAAGCCGTTTTCAATCAAGAATAACTCGTTATCATGTATTGTAACTGCATCAGAGTGAATGCCGTTAATACATGCTTTTTCACAAAGTGCCGGGCATACTCTGCCTGTGAACTCAGGAAAACAATTTGTTTTTAAAAGCCTTGACAGCCCATGTTCAAAGTTTTCGTTATAAATCTCATCGTTGAATTCATGTATTAAGTTGTGCAAAGGGCAACCTGTAACCATACCGCTCAACTCTATGGCACTTGAGCAAAATGGTACTCCACAATTCATGCACCGTGCAGCTTGGTTTATTCTTTCTTGCCTATCATTAATACTGTAAAATTCATCAAAATTTAAAACGCGCTCTTTAACAGGGATTTTTTCGTTAGATTTTCTGCTATACTCCATAAAACCCGTGATTTTACCCATGTTTTTCACCTAATTTCTATTTATTACTTTTGTAAAAGCTTCAAGTTGTGCGTCTTCCGTGCCAAAGCCTTTTTCTATAAACTCGTGTATTGTTCTAACCATTTTCTGATAATCATTAGGCACTATTTTCTTGAAGTGTGGCAGAACATCCTCAAAATTATCCAGAATTTCTTTTGCTTTTTGAGAGTTTGTGTTTTCGTAATGTTCTTGTATTAATTGTTTCAACTCATCACTATCATGCTTCTCTTCGATTTCATACATAGAGACAAATTCTTTGTTTAATTTCAAGTACAGCTCGTGCTTAATATCCAGCACATAAGCTATGCCTCCGCTCATTCCCGCCGCAAAGTTTTTACCTGTTTGTCCAAGTATAACGGCTTTACCACCCGTCATATACTCTAGGCCATGATCACCACAGCCTTCAACAACTGCAGTAGCGCCTGAGTTTCTCACCATAAAGCGCTCGCCTGCAATACCGTTAATATAACACTCGCCTGATGTTGCGCCATAAAGGGCAACGTTACCTATGATTATATTTTCTTCGGCTTTAAAGTTACTTTGGCTTGGCATACATACAATTATTTTACCGCCTGATAAACCCTTGCCGACATAATCGTTTGCATCTCCTTGTAGCTTCAGTGTTAGGCCTTTTGGTATAAACGCTCCGAAAGATTGCCCTGCGCCGCCTGTGCATTCAACTGTAAACACATCGTCATCAAGCTCATTTTTATGCATCTTGCTTATTTCAGCGCCTAAAATTGTTCCAAGCGTTCTGTCGGTACTGCACACATTTATTTTTTCCGTGTGCTTATTTTTACTTTTTATGGCCTTTTCAAACTTTTTAAGCAACACTCTTTCGTCAATTGTATCGCTCAATTTGAAATCGTATAGGTTCTTCTCGTTAAATGTTTTTTGTTCGCTATGTGCGTATAAGTCTGAAATAACAAGGCTCATGTCAATAAGTTCTGCACGTTTTGTAACTTTATTATCTTTTACTTTTATCAAGTCTGTTCTACCCGTTAGCTCTTTTAGCGTTTTCACGCCCAGCTTCGCCATTATTTCACGCAATTCTTCGGCAATAAACATCATAAAATTCATGACGTATTCAGGTTTTCCACTAAAACGTTTGCGCAGGCATTCGTTTTGCGTCGCTATACCCACAGGGCAAGTGTCCAAGTTACAAACACGCATCATCATGCAGCCCATTGTGACAAGAGGCGCCGTTGCAAACCCAAACTCTTCCGCGCCAAGTATTGCGGCAATCGCAACATCACGCCCACTCATCAGCTTGCCGTCTGTTTCCAAAACAACGCTATTCCGCAAATTGTTTTGAATAAGCGTTTGATGAGCCTCTGCAAGGCCAAGCTCCCACGGCAAACCTGCATCCAAAATAGAGCTGGTAGGTGCAGCGCCCGTTCCACCGTCATAGCCTGAAATCAGTATAACTGCGGCGCCTGCTTTTGCAACGCCTGCGGCAATCGTTCCAACACCACACTCAGACACAAGCTTAACCGAAATTCGTGCGTTTCTGTTTGCATTTTTTAGGTCATATATAAGCTGCGCCAAGTCTTCTATCGAGTAGATATCATGGTGTGGCGGTGGTGATATAAGCGCAACACCCGGAGTTGAGTGTCTTGTCTTTGCTATCCACGGGTAAACTTTACCTCCCGGCAAATGTCCGCCTTCGCCCGGTTTTGCACCTTGAGCCATCTTAATTTGTATTTCATTTGCACTAAGTAAATACTGACTTGTAACGCCAAAACGACCCGAGGCAACTTGTTTTATAGCGCTGTTTTTTATTGTCCCAAGCCTGCTTGGCTCTTCACCACCCTCGCCGGAGTTAGATTTTCCGCCAAGTGTATTCATAGCAATAGCCATACATTCATGCGCTTCTTTTGATATAGAACCGTAAGACATTGCACCTGTTTTAAAATGTTTCACAATTTCACTTGCAGGCTCAACTTCACTCAACGGAATACCATCGCCAAATTTAAAAGCAAGCAATCCTCTTAATGTGTGGGGCTTGTTTACATCGTCTACCATTGCGGTATACTGCTTAAACCTGTCATAATTGCCGCTTTGGGTTGCTTGTTGTAGAGCAATTATAATCTCCGGGCTATACAGGTGATCTTCTTTATCATCTCCGTTAATGAGTTTTGAATATCCCATGCTGTCAAGTGTGCTGTCCACGCCAAGACCCAGCGGATCAAACGCTTTAGAGTGTCTAAACTCAACACCCTCTTCTATTTCTTTAAGACCTATTCCCTCAACTCTGCTAACCGTGTTTGTAAAATATTTATCTATCACTTGTTTATTAATTCCAACAGCCTCAAAAATCTGTGCCGATTGATAGCTTTGAATTGCAGATATGCCCATTTTTGCCGAAATTTTAACAACACCATGTAAAACCGCATGGTTGTAGTCGTCAATTGCGGTAAAAATATCTTTGTCCAATATTTTTTTCTCTATTAATTCTTCTATGCACTCGTGCGCCAAATAAGGGTTGATAGCTCTTGCTCCATACCCCAGCAATGTGGCAAACTGATGCACATCGCGCACCTCTCCACTTTCTAAAATTATAGAAACGGCAGTGCGTTTTTTTGTTTTGATCAAATATTGCTCCATTGCACTTACCGCAAGAAGACTGGGAATAGCAACATGGTTTTCGTCCACGCCTCTATCAGACAAAACAATAATATTTGCACCTTCGCTATAGGCTTTATCACATTTAACAAAAAGTTGCTCTATAGCTCTTTCAAGCGATGTGTTTTTATAGTAAAGCAACGAAACAGTTTCAACATGAAACCCTTTTTTGTCCATAGCCTTAATTTTTGCTAAGTCAGTAGCCGTCAAGATAGGGTTGTCAACTTCCAAAACAGTGCAGTTTTGTGCGCTATCTTTTAGCAAGTTCCCATCTTTACCGATGTAAACGGTGGTGTCTGTAACAATTTCTTCACGCAACGAGTCTATCGGTGGATTTGTAACTTGTGCAAAAAGCTGCTTGAAATACCTAAAAAGAGGCTGATGCTTATCACTCAGCACAGCAAGCGGGATATCTGTACCCATTGCCGACGTAGGCTCTAGGCCATTTTTTGCCATAGGTAAAATATTATTCTTTACGTCTTCGTAAGAATATGCAAAAGCTTTGTAAAGTTTATCTCTAACTTCTTGTGTATACGTTTGTGTTTTTTTATTAGGTATAGACAAATCTTTTAAGCGCACAAGATTAGTGTCTAACCATTCGCCGTAAGGCTTTTTATTCGCGTAATAATTCTTACATTCGTCGTCTGATATTATCTTTTTATTAATAGTGTCCACTAAAAGCATTTTTCCCGGCTCAAGCCTTAGCTTTTTCACGATTTTGCCGGGTTCAATATCTAACACACCAACCTCAGACGACAAAACAAGCGTGTTATCGTCAAGGACATAATATCTAGATGGACGAAGACCATTCCTATCCAAAACAGCACCCATAATGTCACCATCGGAAAAAAGTATAGCTGCTGGGCCGTCCCACGGTTCCATCATGGTGGCATAATAACGGTAAAAGTCTTTTTTATTTTTGCCTATATATTTATTGTTTTTCCATGGCTCAGGTATTGCCATCATAACGGCCAGTGGCAAATCTACACCGTTCATATACAAAAACTCAAGGGTATTATCAAGCATTGCAGAGTCCGAGCCTTCGCCGTTTATAACAGGTAAAACTTTACTGATGTTATCGCCCAAAACATCACTATGCATCGTTTCTTCTCTTGCATGCATCCTATCGGCGTTGCCCCTTATTGTGTTAATTTCGCCGTTGTGCAAAATAACTCTGTTCGGATGCGCACGCTCCCAGCTAGGGTTTGTATTTGTAGAAAAGCGTGAGTGTACCATGGCAATGGCACTTTTGTAGTTTTTGCTTTGCAAATCAAGGTAAAACTGCCTTAATTGTCCAACTAAAAACATACCTTTATATACAAGCGTGCGAGAAGATAAACTCACAACATAAGTATTTTGAGCGCTGTGCTCAAACTCTCGCCTAATAATATAAAGTTTCCTATCAAAATCAATTCCTTTTTCAACGTTTTCAGGACGCTTTAAAAAACATTGCTCAATATACGGCATTTTTTCTATTGCTTTTTTTCCCAGTGCCGCTGAATTTGTAGGAACATCTCTCCAGCCTAAAACCTCTACACCTGATTTTGATGCAATCAGCTCAAAGAGCTTTTTTGTCTGCATTCTTTTCGGTTTTTCATCAGGTAAAAAGAACATACCTATACCATAATCAGCCTCTTCACCTATTTCAAACTCAAGCTTTAAACTTTTAAAGAAATTATGCGATATCTGCACAAGTATTCCAACGCCGTCGCCCGTCTCGCCACTTGCATCTTTACCTGCTCTGTGTTCAAGTTTCTCTACTATTTCTAAAGCGTTTGAAACAATCGTATGCGTTTTCTTGCCATCGATAGAAACAACCGCGCCTATTCCGCAGGCATCATGTTCAAATTCTTTGTTGTACAATGTATTTTTTTCCATTTATACCCTCCTCAAAAAATTAAAAGAGGTCGCGTATAAAGCGCAATATAGCGCAATACACGCGACCTCTTTGTCGCAAGTATAAAGTTTGATATATTATATCACATTATTTTTAATAATGCAATAAAAAAACCGCCTTTAACACAACATTAAAAGCGGTTTACTGAATCTTAATTATGTTTTATTGAACTAATCAATCATCTTGTAACGCATCATATCCTTCTTCGCCGGTTCTGACTTTTACCACATTTTCAACATCGTAAATAAATATTTTGCCATCGCCAATGTTGCCTGTGTAAAGAGCTTTTTTAACGGTCTTAATAACAGTATCAACAGGTATTTTGCAAACAACAATTTCGACTTTCACTTTTGGTAAAAGCGTTGCCTCAACCTCAACACCACGATAATATTCTTGCATTCCTTTTTGCATTCCACAGCCCATAACTTTCGTCACTGTCATGCCCGTGATACCAATCGCCTCTAAAGCACGTTTCAGCTTTTCAAATCGACTTTGCTTTGTGACTATAGAAAACTTCGTCATTTTTGCGCTCGGGCTGGAGTTGTTCACAACAGGGATTGCTTTTTCGCTAGAGGTTGCAACAAGTGGTTTTTCTTCAGCCATCGTATCAATTGGCATAAAGTCTGCATAGCTACTTTCAAGCCCATGCTCGGTTGTGTCAAGTCCTAAAACTTCTTCTTCCTCAGAAACCCTTAATCCATGCACTTTCTTAATGATCGCAAATGTAATTGTCATTGCAACTGCAGTCCACGCAATAATTGCTGTGATACCAATAGCTTGTACGCCCAGAAGCTTTGCTCCGCCACCGTAAAACAAGCCACCTTCAACTGCGAAAAGGCCAACCGCAAGCGTGCCCCATACGCCGTTCACACCATGCACTGCAACAGCACCCACCGGATCATCCAGTTTCAACTTTATATCTATAAACTCGACTGCAACAACAACCAAGAAACCTGAAACAATACCTACTACTGCCGAGCCCACAGCGTCCATTGTAGCACATCCTGCTGTGATACCAACAAGCCCTGCAAGCGCCGCATTGAGCGTCATGGATACGTCGGGTTTACCGTTTTTTATCCAAGTGTAGAACATAGTTGTAACAGCCGCAAGCGCCGGAGCTATTGTTGTTGTAACAAATATCGAGGCAAGCCCGCCAATGCCGTTTAAAGTTGTGGCGGCAGCGCCGTTAAATCCATACCATCCAAACCAAAGTATAAAAACACCAAGTGCGCCTGTGGTCAAGTTATGGCCGGGTATCGCTTTCACTATAGTTTTGCCGGTTTTCGGGTTTTTTTCGTATTTACCTATGCGTGGGCCTAAAAACATTATACCTATAATTGCACTCACGCCGCCAACAGTATGTATGGCCGCAGAACCCGCAAAATCGATAAAGCCCATCTCAAAAAGCCAACCTTGAGAGTTCCACACCCAGCCTGCTTCTATGGGATAAACCACTGCGCTAAGCACTGCGCTGTAAACTAAGTATGCGCTAAACTTTGTGCGCTCTGCCATTGCGCCGGACACAATGGTTGCGGCTGTTGCACAAAACACCAAGTTGAATATAAACACAGACCAAGGAAAGTTTGCATAATCTGTGAAAATGTCGAAGTTAGGCATACCAAAAAGTCCTAAAATATAATCTTCACTCATCATTACGGCAAATCCAACCAGTATAAACATCACTGTTCCAAAGCTGAAATCCATCATGTTTTTCATTATAATATTGCCTGCGTTTTTTGCTCTTGTAAATCCTGTCTCTACCATCGCAAACCCTGCTTGCATAAAAAACACCAAAGCAGCGCCAATTAAAAACCATACGCCATATAACTCTGTTAATACTGCCTCCATTGTCAAATCCTCCTGTAATATAAATTAAAAGGGTCCGCTCAGCCGTTTTTCAACGATTGAGCGCACCCCTTTGTGCTTTTTATTGTATCTATTCAATTTACACTATATAAAATTTCGCCATAAGTAGGCATCTTCCAGTGCTTTTTAGGCACTATCGTCTCAAGCTCATCAACCAATACCCTGGCTTCGGTCATTATTGCAAATACGCTTTCTCTATAAAAATCAGCAAGTTTTTTTACATCATCAATACTTTTTGCTTCTATTAAAGAGCTGTTTAGCTTTTGCAGTAAATCGTAAATATTTTTTGTTAGCGTCGAGCATTTATTGACAAGATCGTCTTCCAAAGTTATGTCCTGGCTAAACTGCTTTTTCTTTGCTGCAATATCTAAAAGTTCGTTTTGGAAGCTCAGAGAATAACTTAAAATGTCTTTCGACACGATCTCCATAAATGTAAGCGCCTCGATGTGAATAGCTTTTTGATAGTTTTCTGTTAAAATTTCATACCTTGCATGTACTTCATTTTCAGTAAAAACATTATGTTTTTTAAATAGTTCTATGTTTTTTTCTTTTATAAATTCAGGCAAGGCATCTTTTGTTGTTTTTAAATTTAATAGCCCTCTTTTTGCAGCCTCTTCAACCCATTCATCGGAATAATTGTTGCCGTTAAATATAATTCTTCTGTGCTGCTTAATTGTATTTTTAACAAGCTTTGTGAGTTCTGAGTTAAAATCCTCAGCTTTTTCAAGTGTGTCTGCAAACCCACTTAAAACTTCGGCAACTATGGTATTCAAAATTATATTTGGGCCAGAAATCGAAAACGTTGAGCCAAGCATTCTGAATTCGAATTTATTACCTGTAAACGCAAACGGAGAAGTTCTGTTTCTGTCGGTTGTATCTTTTGGGAAGTGTGGCAAAACTGTTGCACCCAGTTCCATATTCAATCTTTCAACGCCTTGATATGCCTCTCCCTTTTCAAGTGCTTCCAAAATAGCTGTTAGTTCATCGCCCAAAAACATCGAGACTATTGCCGGTGGTGCCTCGTTTGCGCCAAGGCGGTGATCATTACCTGCATTTGCAACTGAAACTCTAAGCAAATCTTGATAATCGTCAACAGCTTTTATAACAGCTGTTAAGAACAAAATGAACTGTGCATTTTCATGAGGAGTATCGCCTGGCTCCAAAAGATTCAAACCTGTATCGGTAGAAATCGCCCAGTTGTTGTGTTTACCGCTTCCGTTCACACCGGCAAAAGGCTTCTCGTGCAACAAGCACGCAAGACCGTGCTTATCAGCAATACTTTTCATAAGTTCCATTGTGAGCTGATTATGGTCTGTTGCAATATTTGAAGTTGTGAAAATAGGTGCAAGCTCGTGCTGAGCAGGGGCAACTTCATTATGCTTTGTTTTTGCCATAACGCCAAGTTTCCAAAGCTCTTCATCAAGTTCTTTCATAAAGGCTGCAACCCTTGGCTTTATCGTTCCAAAATAATGATCATCAAGCTCCTGACCTTTTGGTGGTTTCGCGCCAAAAAGCGTTCTACCGCAATACATCAAATCTGATCGCTTCAAAAACATTTGTTTGTCGATCAAAAAATACTCTTGCTCTGGGCCAACTGTTGAAACAACCCTTTTTGCAGTTTTATTACCAAACAATTTCAACACTCGCAGCGCTTGAATATTAATGGCTTCCATGCTGCGCAAAAGAGGTGTTTTCTTATCCAGCGCCTCACCCGAGTAGGAACAAAACGCAGTCGGTATACACAGAGTATCATCTTTGATGAAAGCATACGATGTAGTATCCCACACGGTATAGCCTCTGGCCTCAAAAGTGCTTCTTATTCCACCGCTTGGGAAAGATGATGCATCCGGCTCGCCACGAACAAGCTCTTTTCCCGAAAATTCCATTATTATTTTGCCGCCATCCACCGGCGAAATAAAGCTATCGTGCTTTTCGGCGGTGATGCCTGTCATAGGCTGGAACCAGTGTGTAAAATGAGTAACTCCTTTTTCTGTTGCCCAATCTTTCATGGCGGCCGCAACAGCATTTGCTACATCAATTTCCAAATGCTTGCCAAGCTCAATATTTTTTTTAAGCGCCTTATATATATCCTTTGGTAGTTTATTTCTCATTACTTCATCATTAAAAACATTACTAGCAAACAGCTCCGGAATATTACTCATATTTTATTCTCCTTACAATAATTCTATATTTTTTTCTTGGCAAGCTTTAATTGTTTCTTTATCCCATATAGAAACATGAACTTCACCAATGTGTGCTTTTTTGAGCAACAACATGCACAGGCGGGACTGCCCGATTCCACCACCCATTGTTAGTGGTAATTCTCCGTCTAACAACATTTTATGGAACATCAGTTTTCTTCTGTCGTCTGCGCCTGCTTTTGTCAGCTGTTCGTCTAGAGATTTTGGACTTACCCTTATTCCCATGGAAGACACTTCAAAAGCACACTGTAAAACATCACTCCAAAACAAAATATCGCCGTTCAACGACCAGTCATCGTAGTCGGGAGCTCTTCCGTCATGTTTTTCGCCGGATTTCAGCAAATCGCCAATCTGCATAACAAAAGCCGTTTTATGCTCCTTCAAATAAACGTTTTCGCGTTCTTTGGGTGTTAACTGTGGGTACATTTCTTCAAGCTCGTAAGTTGTCACAAAACTAACTTTATTTGAAAGTGTAGACTCTATGCCGTATTGTTTGTTTATCAAGTCTTGGGTATCACAAATAGCATCGACTATCGCTTGTACTGTTGACTTTAAATTTTCAATCGTTCTTGTTTTGTCATCAATAACTTTTTCCCAGTCCCATTGATCCACATAAATAGAATGCAAGTTATCCATTTCTTCATCACGACGAATAGCGTTCATATCTGTATAAAGACCCTCACCTACAGGGAAATCATATTTATGCAGTGCAAACCTTTTCCACTTTGCAAGCGAATGCACAACTGCTGCATATGTGCTTGTCTCTTTTATATCAAATGTAACAGCGCGCTCTACGGCGTTCAAATCATCGTTAAGACCTGTAGATTCCTCTACAAACAATGGTGCCGAAACCCTTTTCAAGTTTAAGCTTTTGCTCAGTTTTTCTTCAAAAACCTTTTTAATGTCGCTAATAGCTGTTTGGGTTTGATATAGCGATAAAGTTGTTTTATAATCTTTCACAGGTAAAAATTTACTCATAATACAAATCCCTCTTTCTAGTTTTGTGATATAAAATATCGGTACGAGGTGTAATTATTCTATACTTCACTCCAAATTGGTTCTTTTAAAATCCATTTACCGTAAGCGTCTTTTTCGAAGATATCTTTATTGTAAAGTTTATCTACAATTGCAAAGAATTCACTTCGTGAATAGCCGCAGAATTCGCAGAAATCTCTAACACAAAGAGGATCCAGTTCCCCATCTTTTTCCCTGATGATCTCTATTGCCTCTTCTCTTGTTAAAAAACCATAGCGAACATATCTCGAAGTATAGTCTGTTGCAGCAGCATGACCGAATTTCGGATATTTCAGCCAAGAATGCACAAGATACGCACGGCTGTCAATTTGATCAAAATCCTCAGCGTGGTGTGTGCGTTGCCACTCATGTGTCAAATCGCAAAAACCGCGACTTTTTGCAAGCTGGTAGTTTTTATAGCTATTCCACGGCATAAAGTAGCTCATATAAAACGGGTCTAGCTTTGCAAGTTCATCACTTGTTGGGGCAATGGTAAGAGATAGATCTTTCTCGCTTACACCATCACCCAGCAGTTCTTCCACAGGTATACCCACAGCAACGCCATTTTCAATTTGACCTTTTGCGCTATACGTTTCTTCATCGGAATTACCACCGTATTCAAAACTCACATTTTCGCCGTAGCATAGCATAGGCACATTGAATTTAAGCGCCATATGTAAAGGAAATGTGTAAATCAAACGGTCTACATACCATGTAGGTTTTCCGTATTTTTCAAAAAATTTACGCATTAGCACTTTTTGTATTTTTATATTTGGCTTACATGAGATTATTGTACAGCCAAACTCTTCGCTTATATTTTTCAGGTTATGTATACCTGCATCTGTCATAGGAAAATTATCTTCAACGCTAAACAAAATCGGATTCATTCCCATAACTTCTTTTAGCATATAAACTTGAAAGTGACTATCTTTTCCACCACTTACTGCAACAGCACAATCATAACCGCCTGGACCATTCATTCCACGATACTTATCGCAAAGGGCTTTAAACTCTTCAAAGCGTTTATCCCAATTCACATTTTCACGATTATCGTAGTGATTACATGCACTGCAAACTCCTTTTTCATCAAAACTAATTCCCGGCCTTGTGTCAGGCATCGCGCATTTTCTGCAATATTTCATACATTGATCCTCCTTTAAAAAATAAAAAAAGACGTCGCAAGCTGAAAAGCTCACAACGTCTTTGTTGTCTATGCCACGTATTCTAGCACATCGTTTTTATTTTGTCAATGCTTATTTACTATTTTTTTTACAAACTAATAATTGACATTTTTTTGTTTATAGTATATTATTTTCTATGAACAAAGGCGTTCATCAATTCGGGTTGCATTTTTGCTTTCTGACATTTGATGGGCGATTTTTTATTTCAAGGGGGTTTTACGACATGACAAATAGAGACATTTTAGAATTCATCGAAGAAAATGACGTAAAGTTTATTAGGCTAAGTTTTTGCACGCCACTCGGGGTACAAAAAAATATTTCTATTATGGCCAGCGAGATTGAAAATGCCTTTGAAAACGGAGTTTCGTTTGATGCCTCTGCTATTGAAGGATTTTCAGATGTCACAAAGTCTGATTTACTTTTGTTCCCCGATATTACCACACTTTCGCTTTTACCTTGGCGCCCAAATGTAAACGCTGTTTTAAGATTTTATTGCGACATTAAAAACCCCGACAAAACCCCTTATGAAAGCGATTCACGATATATATTGAAAAACGCGATTGATAACCTGAGGCAAATGGGGTTTGACTGTAAAATAGGCACCGAGTGTGAATTTTACCTATTCAAAACCGACGAAGATGAAAAGCCAACACTTGAGCCCTTGGACAATGGCGGATATTGTGATGTTTCACCAATGGATAAGGGCGAAAACATACGGCGTGAAATTTGCTTGCTACTTGAAGAAATGGGCTTGAATCCCGAACGTTCTCACCACGAGCAAGGACCCGGTCAAAATGAGGTCGATTTTAAATTCAGTGACGCCCTTACAAGCGCTGACAATTTAATAACATTTAAGTCTGTTGTCAAGTCAGTTGCAACACGAAACGGCTTATTTGCCTCGTTTATGCCAAAACCACTGGAAAACAAAAGCGGTAATGGGTTACACATCAATATGTCGCTATATAGAAATAATGTCAATTTATTCAGCGGCGAAAATAGCGAAGATTATAAATTTGCAGAGTATTTTATCGCCGGCATTATAGATAAGATTAAAGAAATAACGCTGTTTTTAAATACTAACAACAATTCTTACGAAAGATTCGGCAAATTTGAGGCACCTAAATATATTTCATGGTCAAAACAAAATCGCTCTCAATTAATCAGGCTCCCTATTGCAAACAGTAAAACAAAGCGCATGGAGCTGCGCAGTGCAGATAGTGCATTAAACCCCTATTTAGCTTTCGCGCTTATTATTAACGCTGGCATGTATGGTATTAAAAACCGTCTTGAACTAATACCACCGGTTGATGAAAACTTGTTTAAGCTTACAGAGGACAAATCAAGCAAATTAAACAGTTTGCCAATAAACTTAAGTTCGGCTATTATGCATGCACAAAATAGCGAATTTATCAAAGAGCATGTGGATGAGCAGTTGCTTTTAAAGTATTTCGATATTAAAAAATCGGAATTCGATGATTTTGATAAAGCAACATATAAACAAAATTATTATATTGAAACTTATTTTGATAAATTGTAAAAGATTGGTGGTAATTTTTTGGAAAGCGCTTTAATTGTTTCTTACACCGATAAAAACAGTGAGCCTATAACAAAAATATTAAAAACATTGTCTTTTAAAAAAATCACTTTTGTTAACACTTGTGGTGAGGCTCGCCGAAAAGTATCAGAGCAAAACTTTGATTTATATATCATTAACAGCCCTGTTCATAATGAATCGGGTGAAGACTTGGCAGTGGAATTAATAAAAAACGATATAAGCCAAGTCGTATTTTTCACAAAAAGCGAAATATATGACTACACGAGTGAAAAGCTCGAGCACCACGGCATCATTACTGTAGCGAAACCCATAAACAAAAACATTCTTTACTCTTCACTCAAGCTTTCTAAAGCTGTTTACTATAGAATGAAAACATTAAATCAAAAAACGACAAACTTGACAAAGAAACTGGAAGATGTCCGCATAGTTAGCAGGGCAAAGTTCGTTCTTATAACACATTTAAACATGAGTGAAGAACAAGCGCATAAACATATTGAAAAAAACGCAATGGATATGAGAAAGGCTAAGAGAGAAGTGGCCGAAAATATCCTTAAAATGTATGAAAATTGAATTGTAAAAGGGTTGAAATACAAATGACAAAGTTTATTTTTGTAACAGGCGGGGTCGTGTCCGGCCTTGGAAAAGGCATAACAGCGGCAAGTTTAGGCAGGCTATTGAAACAACGCAACATTAGCGTATCAGCGCAAAAATTAGACCCATACATGAATGTGGATCCCGGAACAATGAGTCCACTTCAGCACGGTGAAGTTTTTGTAACCGACGATGGTGCTGAAACAGACCTTGACCTTGGGCACTACGAAAGGTTTATTGACGAAAGTCTTTCTAAGCACTCAAACCTGACATCAGGCAAGGTTTATGACACTGTGCTCAGCAAAGAGAGAAAAGGCGAATACCTTGGACAAACCGTTCAAGTTATTCCACACATAACCGATGAGATAAAAAAGTTTATTTATGAAGGTGCTCATCACAGCAAACCAGATGTTTTAATAACAGAAATCGGCGGAACTATAGGCGATATTGAATGTCAACCTTTTTTAGAGGCAATACGCCAAATTTCAATAGAAGCGGGGCTTTCTAACTGCCTTTTTATCCACGTTACTCTTGTCCCCTATCTAAAGGGCAGCAACGAGCACAAATCTAAACCCACACAGCATTCCGTCAAAGAGCTACGCAGTATAGGCATTAACCCAAATATAATTATTGCAAGGGCAGACGAGCCTATAAACAAAACAATACTCGAAAAAATATCGATGTTTTGCAACGTAAAACCGGACTGTGTTATAGAAAACTCAACCCTTGATAATTTATATGCTGCACCCATAATGTTACATGAGCGTGGCCTTGATCGTGTTGTCTGTAGAGAGTTAAACTTAAACGTAACTGATTGCGATTTATCCGATTGGCGCAAAATAATCGAAAAGCAAAAAAACGCTGCCGGACAGATAACCGTTGCACTTGTGGGCAAGTATATATCGCTGCACGATGCATACCTTTCAGTTGTAGAGGCACTAAATCATGCAGGATGTTTTTATGAGACAAATGTTAATATCAAGTGGATTGACAGCGAGCTTATAACAGAGCTTTCAGCCGAAAGTTTGTTTAAAGACGTGCAAGCGATACTTATTCCCGGCGGCTT
>CAYJIC010000038.1:0-16930 GCA_964370155.1 uncultured Oscillospiraceae bacterium | reverse complement strand
GTAAAGGCTGTGTGGCAAACGGCGTGCCGGAAAATGTGGCGAATGCGCTTTTTGATGAGCTTGCCGGATTTGCATCATATGCGTTTAACAAAAGCCATGCCGCAGCATACGCCATGGTTGCCTACCAAACAGCATGGCTGAAACAATATTATAAAAAAGAGTTTATGGCAGCACTGTTGACCAGTGTTTTGGACTCCACAGACAAAATCATAGGCTATATAGGTGAATGTCGACGGCTTGATATAGATGTGCTACCTCCCGATATCAACGAAAGTGATGTCACATTCACTGTAGAAAGCGGAGATGTGCGCTATGGTCTTTTAGCCCTAAAAAACGTGGGAAGAAACCTTATAGACACGGTGGTATCTCGCCGTAAAGAAGGTGGAGAGTATCTGTCGCTTTATGATTTTTGTTTGCGTCTAGGTGGCGCAGAAGTGAATCGCAGGGCGGTAGAAAGCTTTATAAAAAGCGGTGCATTTGACAAGATAGAAAAAAATAGGCACGCCATGATACTTTCGGTGGAAGGCATTTTAAAAAGTGTGGAGCAAGATCGCCGCAAGAACTTGGCAGGACAAGTAAGCTTATTTGACACGTTGGCAGAAAGCGGAAACGGAGCCGCTATAAACACATATCAAATGCCAAAGGTGGACGAGTACCCAAAAACTATACTGCTACAGCAGGAAAAAGAAGTCAGTGGCCTTTTCTTATCAGGTCATCCGCTACAAGCATATAGCGAGGTTATTGACAAAATTGCCACCGACACTATAGGCGAAATTTTGGCAAGGGAAGAAAACCAAGACGAGCGCAGGGTTGTTTTGGTGTGTACCATTGTTGCGATAAAATTTTACACAACAAAATCAAATGATAACATGGCTTTTATCACGGTGGAAGACCTAGGCGGAAGTATGGAAGGGCTTGTGTTTCCTAAAGTATTGATGGATGCAGGAACTGCCGTGCAAGAAAACGCCGTAGTTGTTTTGCATGGACGGCTGAGCGCCAAAGAGGAAGAATCGCCTAAAATCATATGCGATAAAGTAAGCGATATCGCCTCCACACAGCCAAGCCGTATAAAGGTAGAAGCAACAAACAAGGCAAAGCATGGACTTTATCTAAAAATACCTTCCAAAGACAGCGAGACATACCGCCAAGTAGAAAATTTATTACAGGTATTTGAGGGTGACTGGCCTGTGTATATGCGGTTTGTAGATAGTGGGGTAATGGTGCGAGCGCCTTTCAACATGTGGACGATTAACAATGAAAACTTACTTACAGAAATGCGCAATTTATTAGGTGAAGAAAATGTTGCTGTGAGGAGATAAAAAATAAAATATTTGTAAATAGTATATAAAATTTTCATCTATTTCAGCAAAGTACTTGTAAAATTAAAAAAAAGAAGTTATAATTCATTGTAGTGGTGTAAGTTTTTTTCAAAATAAACAAAGTATGTTATTAAAAATTGGAGTGCATCATTATGAGTGAATCAGCAGTAAAAAGAATCGGTGTTTTGACTAGTGGTGGAGATGCTCCGGGCATGAACGCAGCCATTCGTGCAGTGGTGCGTACAGCTTTGAGCAAAAATATTCATGTGTATGGTATTCGTCATGGATATAACGGACTTTTGACAGATGATATCGAAGAAATGAATATCCGCAGTGTATCAGAGATTATCCACAGGGGCGGTACAGTTCTATATACTGCTCGTAGTCCTGAATTTTTGACACTACAAGGCCAGCAAACAGCTGCCGCCAATTGTCGTAAACATAAAATGGATGCTGTGGTTATTATCGGTGGTGACGGTTCATTCCGTGGCGCGCGAGATCTTTCGGCGCAGGATATACCCTGTGTGTGTATTCCGGGCACTATCGACAATGATATCGCTTGCACCGAATATACTATCGGATATGATACTGCCATGAATACTGCCATTGAAATGATTGATAAATTGCGCGATACTACGCAAAGTCATGAACGCTGCAGTATAGTGGAAGTTATGGGCCGTAATGCTGGATATATAGCTGCAAACACCGGTCTTGCCGTGGGTGCGTTTGCTATATTACTACCTGAAGTAGAAACAAATGTTGATGAAATAGTAAAGAAGATGAAGTTTTCCAAGAAAATTGGCAAAAAGCATTTCATTATTATTACTGCAGAAGGCTGTGGAGACTCGCATAAATTGGCCGAAGAATTGGAAGCAAAGTCAGGCATTGAAAGCCGCTCCACCATTCTAGGTCATGTGCAACGTGGCGGTAGCCCAACAGAACGTGACCGTGTGGCAGCTACTCGTTTTGGTTTCCAAGCGGTTAATCTTTTGGCAAAGGGCGTCACCGACAGAGTTATTGCGCTGAAGGAAGACGAACTGGTAGATTACGATATCAAGGAAGCCTTGGAAATGAAGAAAAGCTTAGATCTTAGCTTGTTAGATATCAACAATGTGCTTTCTGTATAATTTTTTTCGGTAATAAGTATTTTATCCCCGATCTTCGGTGGCAGTATACCGGAGATAGGGGTATTTTTATCAAATCTGATAGTAGGCATTCAATGTAAACTATGATGATATGAAAAATAGGGAGATTTACGGCTTGAAAAATGTGGAAAAAAGGGTAAATGAATTACGTGCTGAAATAAATCATCATAACAAGCTTTATTATGTGCAAGACAATCCTGAACTTTCAGATTATGAGTACGATGATTTGATGAAAGAACTGAAAGAACTAGAACAATCGTACCCAAATTTGTTTTCAGCAAACTCTCCTACACAAAAAGTAGGTGGAGCGCCGACAGGACGTTTTAATAAAATACGCCACACAGTTAAAATGGAAAGCCTTCAAGATGCGTTTAACAAGGAAGCGTTACTCGAGTTTGACAAACGTATAAAAGAAGAGTTTCCAAGCGCTACTTATGTAGTAGAAGTGAAAATAGACGGTTTATCTGTCAGTTTAGTATATGAAAACGGGCGTTTCGTGCAAGGCGCCACCCGTGGAGACGGTACAGTGGGCGAAGATGTTACCGCTAACATCGCCACCATTAAAGATTTGCCTAAAACCTTAAAAACCTCTGCTGCTCTTTTAGAAGTTCGTGGTGAGGTTTATATGCCACGAAAGTCTTTTGATGATTTGGTGAAAAAGCAAGAGGATCTGGGCAAACAGCTGCCCAAAAACCCACGTAACGCCGCCGCAGGAAGCCTTCGTCAAAAAGATGCTACTGTGACTGCACAGCGTGGATTGTCGTTGTTTATCTTCAACGTACAGCGTATAGAAGACGGCGAGACATACAACAGCCATAAAGAAAGCCTTGATGCACTTTCAAAAATGGGATTTCCTACAAGTCCACGGTATAACGTATTTTCTGATATAAATGACGTGTTGCAAGAAATTGATAACATTGGAAATATGCGCTATGAGTTTCCGTTCGACATAGACGGAGCAGTTGTAAAGGTGAACGACTTTACTCAAAGAGAATCCTTGGGTAGTACTAGTAAATATCCACGTTGGGCCATTGCTTTTAAGTATCCGCCCGAAGAAAAAGAGAGCGTACTTTTAGATATTATAATTTCGGTAGGCAGAACAGGTGTGTTGACGCCAACAGCGGTGTTCGAGCCGATACTTTTAGCCGGAAGCACGGTTGCGCGTGCAGCTTTACACAATGAAGACCGTATAAACGAGCTGGATA
Source organism: uncultured Oscillospiraceae bacterium (assembly GCA_964370155.1). GTDB lineage: Bacteria > Bacillota > Clostridia > Oscillospirales > Ruminococcaceae > JAAYCI01. The sequence continues at coordinate 13,261 of CAYJIC010000038.1, read as the reverse complement.
TTCGAATAGGCGATACTGTATGTGTGCGAAAAGCCGGAGATATTATACCCGAAGTGGTCAGGGTGGTTTCACATGCAGAAAATAGCACACCGTATTTTATGCCTACACATTGCCCGTCGTGTGGTGAAAAGGTTGTTCGGTTGGACGGCGAGGCGGCACTAAGGTGTCAAAACCCCACATGTCCTGCGCAATCGTTACAGAATATCATACACTTTGCTTCCAGGGGCGCAATGGACATAGAGGGCCTTGGCGAGGCGGTGTGCACTCAACTGGTGGAAAAAGGATTTGTGTCCAACGTAGCGGACTTGTATAACCTTGAAAAAGAGCAGCTGCTTCAGCTTAATAATTTTAAAGACAAATCAGCAAACAACTTGCTTACGGCGCTGGAAAATTCGAAAGAAAAAGGCTTAGATAAGCTGATTTTTGCGCTAGGCGTGCGAAACATAGGGGAGTCTGCAGCTTTGCTTTTAGCCGAGCGATTCTCTGACATGGATACTCTGATATCAGCAACAAAGGAAGATATTCTAGCTATTGATGGCTTTGGCGAAGTGATGGCAGATAGCCTATTGGCGTTTTTTGGCAAAGCATCAACCATGAAATTGCTGGATAGCTTAAAGGTTTCCGGCGTAAGAATGAGCCACAACACTGTGATACAAGGTAATGTTTTAGCTGGATACAGCTTTGTGATAACAGGCACACTTCCAAGCTTATCACGTAACGAAGCGCAGGCGTTAGTGGTACAAAACGGTGGCAAAGTCACCGGTAGTGTCAGCAAAAAAACCAGCTATTTGATAGCGGGAGATTCGGCCGGCAGTAAACTGGAAAAAGCGCAGAATTTGCAAATTCCTGTGCTTGATGAAGAAGCTTTTTTGCAAATGATACGTAACAAATAAAAATGTTCTATTTTATAAATAGCTTATGCTACTTTTAGAAACGATTTTTATGTATTATGCAGCATATAATATCTTTTTTTAGATGTATTTTACTTGTGAAGTGCACGTGGTAATGATATAATATATGTGGTATGTTTTTATGGGTATAAGTATTAAAATACAATTGGCGCAGTTTCAAAGCTTGCCAAAAAAGGAGCAACGCAATGGATGGATTTGATTCTCATAGCTTGGGCGGAAGTTTGCAGATTTCAACAGAAGTAATAGAAAAAATTGCCAGTTTTGCCGCCATGGAAGTTAGCGGTGTGTTATCAGTAAAAGCACATAACGAAGGTGTAAAATCTCTTTTGGATAAAATCACCCAGCCAAAAGCTGTGTTGGTGGAGCTTAAAAGCGATGTTGCCGATATAAGCATCTCATTGATGGTAGAGTATGGCGCGAAAATCCCTGATTTAAGCGAGCGAGTGCAACAAAACGTGAAAGACTCCGTACAAAATATGACCGGCATTACTGTGGCACGCGTGGATGTAATTATATCAGGCCTAGGAAATCCAAACACAGAAGAATCAAGCTTATAAATATTCGATATCACGACAAAAGTTTGACAACGGGGAAAAATAATGAACAGACGCAAAGCGCGTGAAAATGCTTTTTTAACTATGTTTTCCATTTCGTTTGGAGAAGAAATGAGTGACGCAGTGCAGTTGGCCAGAGAAGAAAGGCAAGAGTTTGCCGTGGACGCTTTTGGCGAGAGCTTGCTTAAGATGTACAGCGAGCATACTGAAGAAATTGAACATGCGATTTCCGAGAAGCTGAAAGGTTGGCAGATAAACCGTCTGCCAAAGGTGAGCTCGGCTATATTACGTTTGGCTGTGGCTGAGATGTTGTATGGTAAAGACGATATGGACAGCATCATAATTAATGAAGCGGTTGAGCTGGCTAAAAAGTTTGGTGATGAGTCTGATTACCAGTTCATCAATGGTGTTTTGGGTAGCATTTCTCGTGAAAACAGTGGCAAGACCGATGATAATGAAGTGACAAATAGCGGCGAGGTGTAAGATGCTTAGCCTTGGTATAGATACCAGTAACTATGCAACCTCTTTAGCGGTGGTGGACACATCCCGCAAAGAGGTTGTTTGTGCAGGTAAGAGGTTTTTGCCGGTAAAGTCGGGAGAAATGGGCCTTAGGCAAAGTGACGCAGTGTTTCACCACACACAGTCGCTTCCAATGTTGTTTGAAGAGTTGAAAAATCAATGTGACTTTACCGAAATAAAAACAGTGGGTGTCTCGGCAAAACCACGAGACAAAGAAGGCTCATACATGCCGTGCTTTTTAGCAGGTGTATCTTTTGCCACGGCGTTTGCCGGCGCACTTGGCACAAAACCTGTGCTCACCACGCACCAGCAAGGACACCTGGCCTCTGCCATTTTAGGCAGCGGTGAAGACGCACTACAAAATCGTGATATATTGTTTTTTCACCTTTCGGGAGGAACCACCGAATGGATGATAACACGTGGTTTTGATGTAGTTTCCACAGTTGGTGGTACTCTGGATTTATATGCAGGACAGGCGGTAGATCGCCTAGGTGTACAGCTGGGATTTAACTTTCCTGCCGGGCAAGATGTTTCAAAGTTGGCTGAGACCTGCAATGAAGATATTTCACCGAAAGTAACGGTGAAAGGATACGACTGCCACTTGTCAGGTCTACAAAATCAGTACGAATCGCTACTAAAAAAAGGATATGATCCGTCTTATGTAGCAAAATATAGCCTGATATTTTTAGCTAAAACAATGTCGCAAGTTATTAGCAACGTACGTAGAACCCACGGTGAAATGCCTGTTTTATGTGCAGGCGGCGTGATGGCGAGCAGTGTTATTCGCAGGTATTTGTCACAGTGTTGCAATGATATTTACTTTGCACCTCCTGCTTATTCGGCAGACAACGCCATGGGCGTTGCTTTAATTGCAGCTTTAGCATTGTAGTATAAAGAAACTAACGCTACCTTAGGGAGAAAATACATGGCTGATGTGATTTCAGTATCTGCTTTAAATAAATATGTAAAATCAGTGCTGGAAAGTGATGTGGTGCTTTGCGACATTGCTATTGTAGGCGAGATTAACAATTTTGTGCAAAACTCAAAGACAGGACATTGTTATTTCAGCCTTAAAGATGAAAAAGCCGGAATAAAGGCGGTGATGTTTCGCGGAAATGCACAGCGTCTTGCTTTTACTCCGAAAAATGGCATGCGTGCTGTCGCAAGAGGTCGCATCACACTATATGAACGAGATGGTAGTTTCCAAATAAATGTAGAGTTTTTGTTTCCCGACGGTGAAGGCAGTGCACATTTGGCTTTTGAAGAGCTAAAAAACCGCCTTCAAAAAGAAGGTCTTTTTGAAGCACAATATAAAAAACCTTTGCCTGAGTGGCCAAAATGTATCGGGCTTGTCACATCGAAAACAGGCGCGGCGCTACAGGATATTTTACGTGTGGCAACCAACAGATGCCCGATGGCACGTTTTATTTTAGCCCCGGCATCTGTTCAGGGTGAGCGCGCTGTGCCGGAAATTGTAGATGGCATTTTGCGCCTTGATGCAGATGACGAAGTGGATTTAATAGTTGTTGCACGTGGCGGTGGATCCAGCGAAGATCTGTGGGTGTTCAACGATGAGGCTATCGCACGGGCGGCTTTTTTATGCGAAACTCCACTCATATCTGCTATTGGGCATGAAATCGACTACACTATTTTGGATTTCGTGGCCGATTTGCGTGCGCCAACACCGTCGGCCGCCGCCGAAATGGCGCTGCCTGACGTGTGGGAAGTTAAACGCAGAATGTTGCATATTGGGATGAATATTACAGATAATATACATTTTTTAATGGAATCATGGTATAATAAATATAATCAAGTATGTGCAAATTTGGCGCTTTATCACCCTGAAAAAACAATAAAGCAATCACAAAAAGATTTGTCTCAAATCGCCCAACAAATTAAAACGATAAATCGAAATATATACCACCAAACATCGGAACGGTTTAAGGCGAATATAGCCTTGGCAGGCGGGCTTAATCCTTACAACGTTATGGCTCGTGGATACGGTGTTGTGATGCAAAACGGAAAGTCTATACACAGCGTTGCTCAAGCGGATAAAAATACCAATATTAATGTGTGTTTAAAAGACGGTGTGCTGGTGTGTGATGTGAAAGAAAAAAAAGAAGGGCAGGTACCTGTTTGATATGAAACCTGATATGAACACCGTGGAGGATTCCATTACAAAACTTGAAGATATATTAAAGGCAATGTCTGGCGATGATGTTTCTTTGGAAGATAGTATTTCTTATTATGCAAAGGCGGCAAAACTGATAGAAGAAACCGGAAAAAGCCTTGCACAAGCACAATTGAAAATCACAGAAATAGACGATAAAATGGAACAACTGAGGTTACAAGATGATGTTTGATATCTTGCATGAGCGGTATAAATCTAGCTGTGAAGAGGCTTTAAGCGCAGTATGCAAACAATATTTTATGCAAAACTCGCAGGTGTCTAAAGCGGCGGAATATGCGCTGATGAACGGTGGGAAACGTGTGCGTGGCGTATTGGTATTGGCGGTGTGTGACATGTTGGGTGGCGATATAACCATTGCAAAAGAAGCGGCAGCGGCAATAGAAATGATACATGCTTTTTCACTTGTCCACGATGATTTACCATGCATGGATGACGATGATATGCGCCGCGGCAAGCCGTCGTGTCATGTTGCGTTTGGAGAAAACACGGCCCTTTTGGCTGGTGATGCGTTATCGATTGGTGCTTTTGAGGTGCTTGCAAATGCTTTAAATCTCTCGCCAAGTCAAAAATGTGCAGCTATTTCTGTTTTGGCAAAGGCATCGGGTGCTAAAGGGATGATTTATGGGCAAGAGCTTGACCTTGAAAATGAGAACAAACATGCCGATGCCGTAGTTTTGCGAAACATCCAGCGGTATAAGACAGGAGCACTTATCGTAGCCGCTGCACATTTGGGCGTTGTTTGTGCCGGCGAAAATGTTGACAACCACGTCGATGTGACCACCTATGCCGAGAACCTTGGCGTTGTGTTCCAGATGGTGGATGATATTTTAGATGTGTGTGCGTCACAAGAAGAGCTGGGCAAGCCTATCGGTAGCGACGAGAAACAAGGAAAACACACCATGGTACGTGTATATGGTATAGAAAAAACACGTGAAATGGCTGAAGAACTAACAAATAAAGCTATTCAAACATTGAATGCAAGATATGCTGAAAAGTCATTATATTTATCTGAGTATGCACAAAATTTGTTAAAACGAGCATTTTGACAAAAATCACAATATGTATATTGGTGATAGTTTAATCAAAAATACCCCTGCAGTAGGAAGGATCTTATCATGACATTCACTTGGAAAGATATTTTTTTTAATAATTATTTAATTATGGTGTCGGTTGTTTCTTGGATGGCGGCACAAATATTAAAAACCATCACTGAAGTTGTGGTAAATAGAAACTTGTCGTTTGAGCGGCTGTGGGGCTCGGGTGGAATGCCCAGTTCTCACTCTTCGCTGGTATGTGCATTGTTTATAGGCGCAGCGAAGCAATATGGAACGGATTCTCCGATATTTGCAATAGCACTTGTTTTTGCGCTGGTTGTAATGTATGACGCCATGGGCGTAAGGCTGGAAACAGGGAAGCAAGCACGCCTTATCAACCTAATTATCAAAGACTTTTTAAGCGATACACATGAAATGAGTAACGAGAAAAAGTTGAAAGAGCTGGTAGGGCATACACCTTTACAAGTACTTGGTGGCGCGTTATTAGGCATACTTATAGCGTTGCTGGTTCCAGTTTTCTAACGTATAAATGTTTAAAATTAAGATCATTATGTATAATTATTGATGGGAGTTATAACGTGTATGGAATATGCACTTTTAAAAAACATCAAATGTCCATCGGATTTATGTAAATTAAAACCAAACGAGCTTGAAAGTCTGTGTGAAGAAATCCGAAGTTTTTTGATAGACAGTGTGTCAAAAACAGGAGGACATCTTTCGTCGAACTTAGGTGTTATCGAGCTGACTGTAGCCCTGCACAGGTGCTTGCAATCACCTAAAGACGTTATATTGTTTGATGTTGGGCACCAGTCTTACACACACAAACTGCTCACGGGACGTATGGATGAATTTTCAAAACTAAGGCAAGCCGGTGGTTTGTCGGGTTTTCCATGTGCTGCTGAGAGTGAACACGACCGTTTTGTAGCAGGCCATGGCAGCGCTGCCTTATCGGCGGCCATCGGTATTGGTCGTGCAAAAAAAATGCGTGGTGAAGACGGTATAGTGGTGGTGGTGGTAGGCGACGGCGCTTTCACCGGCGGCATGATTTACGAGGCACTTTTAAATGTGAATGATTTGGATAATTTAGTGATTATTCTAAATGATAACAACATGTCTATTTCAAAAAACGTTGGTGCCTTGGCCAATTATTTGAACAATTTGCGCGCCAGCCAAAGCTATAACAAGGCGAAATCTGACGTAAAAAATGTACTGGACAACACGCCTGTTATCGGTGGTGGAGTGAAGAAAAGCATCCAGTCTGTAAAGCTTGCGCTTAGACAAGGCTTGTATAATTCTACTTTTTTTGAAGACATCGGACTTCGGTATTTAGGGCCTTTGAATGGGCATGACTTAATGGGCCTTATTGATGTGTTTGAAGGTATTACCGAGCACCATAAACCCCTTCTTTTGCATATTGCTACAAAAAAAGGAAAAGGATTTGTTCCGGCTGAAAAAAATCCGGGTGCTTTTCACGGTGTATCGTCTTTTAATGTGCAAAAAATTCGTGATCCCGACATTATGCCAGGTAAGTCTTTTTCCACTGTTTTTGGTAAAAGGCTGTCTACATTGGCAAGCAAAAACCCAAAAATATGTGCTATTACTGCAGCCATGAAATATGGTACAGGACTGCAATATATGAAACGTGACCACTTCGATAGATTTTTTGATGTAGGCATGGCAGAGGAACATGCGGTAACGTACGCCGCAGGCCTTGCCTCAGGTGGAATGATGCCGGTGGTTGCGCTGTACTCCACTTTTTTACAGCGTGCGTACGACCAAATTATTCACGACGTGATGTTGGGTAAGCACAATGTACTTTTCGCCATAGACAGAGCCGGGCTTGTGCCGGGTGATGGCGAAACCCATCAGGGTATATACGACGCCGCTTTTTTGAGCCAACATCCGGATATGATTGTGGTGTCTGTATCAAATTATATGGAAACAGTTTTTTGGCTAAAACATCTTTTAGAAGAATATGACGGGCCTAAAGCTTTGAGATATCCTCGTGGTACAGAGCCCGTTGAGCTATCTCAGAAGCCATGCACCGGCCAAAAATACGACTGGTTACATAAAAATAATAACGCTGATGTGGCAATTGTCAGTTATGGAACCGAAATCAAAGACGTTTTAGATGCTGAGGTGATTTTAACAAAAGAAGGCATCAAGGCAGATGTTGCGCAAATGATATGGATAAACCCATTGCCTGAATCTCTTTTAGAAGATTTACTTTCATATCCTGCTATTTTGTTTGCCGAAGAGGGTGTCGCACATGGTGGAATTGGCGAGCATCTTGCGGTGGCGCTGCTACGTCGTGGCTATAAAGGTAGATTCATGCACAAAGCTGTTACGAATAATCGTCTTGATCACGCCACGGCCGAAGAGCTAAAGGTATATTGCAAGCTGGACAGTGAAAGCCTGGCCGAAGATGTGCGAGCGATGCTAAAGGAGACACCATGAGGCTAGACCAATATTTATTCCAAGAAGGCTTTGTGGAAAGCAGGGAAAAAGCACGTGCGCTCATCATGGAAGGACTGGTATATTTAAACGGTGAAAAGTCCACTAAAGCCGGCTTGAAGGTGCCAAACGATGCGCAGATAGAAGTGCGAGGGACCAGCATTGCTTATGTAAGCAGAGGCGGCTTGAAGCTGGAAAAAGCCTTGGCGGCCTTCTCGATAGTTCCGCAAGAATACGTCTGTATGGATATAGGTGCATCCACCGGTGGTTTTACTGATTGTTTATTACAAAACGGTGCAAAAAAAGTATACTCTATTGATGTTGGCTACGGTCAACTGGCATGGAAGCTTCGTTGTGACGACAGGGTAGTGGTGATGGAACGTTGCAACGTCAGGCACTTAAAGGCAGATGACATCCCTGATGCTATCGATTTTTTTAGCATAGATGTGTCGTTTATATCGCTGAAACTGATTTTTCCGGCTATATTTTCTATGATTCGTGACGACGGATACGGTGTATGTCTTATAAAGCCACAGTTTGAAGCAGGCAAAGAAAACGTAGGCAAAAACGGAGTTGTTAAAGATATCGCTGTGCACAAAAACGTGATTATGCAGTGTATCGGCTATGCCGCAGAATGTGGGTTTTCGGCAAAAGGTCTTGACTTTTCGCCGATTAAAGGCCCAAAAGGAAATATGGAGTTCTTGCTTTATTTGCAAAAAAATAACGATGAAACAGAAATAGACGAAGAGTTAATCGATCAGGTGTGTAGTGCGGCACACGCGCATCTGTGAGTTTTAGGGGTGTTTTTTACAAGGGTTGTGTGTGAAAAAGGAGAAATCATGAATGTATTTATGGTGATTAATTATAGCAAGCCGTCTGCTGTCAGCGTGGCACAAATGGCAGCGGAGTTTTTATCGGCCGAGGGTGCCAACGTTGTGATGGGATATCACCCTGCAAACGATAAACTTCAGGGGTTTGCACCTTTGACAAAAGACGAAGAAAACGCCTATAAGAATAGTGATGTCGTGTTATGTGTGGGTGGTGACGGCACGATGCTACATGCAGCGGCGTACTCTATGCGCTACCAAAAGCCATTATTGGGCATAAACAGTGGCAGGCTGGGCTTTTTAACCTCGATAGAGAAAGATGAGTTTTTCAAGCTAAAGCTTTTATTGCAAGGCAAATATATTGTCACAGGCCGTAAATTATTATGTGCTGATATATCCTTCGCCGAAGATGAACCATGTATTGCGCTGAACGACGTGGTGTTGTTTAAAGACAGCCCCGAAAAAACCATTGCTATGGATATCTATTGTGATGATATTTTAGTTAGTCGTTTCCGAGGCGATGGCATAATTTTCTCGACGCCTACCGGTTCATCGGCTTATTCAATGAGTGCAGGCGGGCCTATTGTGGACGCAAAAGTAAATGGGTTCATCATCACCCAAATTTGTGCACACATCATGCGCACTCCGCCTTTGGTAGTATCTTCAAAACGGGTGGTGAAGGCGGTGTCTACCGGCGCCGAAAACGAAGTTATATCTGTTTCGTGTGACGGTGGAAAAAGCAGGGTACTGAGATCCGGTCAAACAGTAATTATTACTCAGCCCGATCAAACAGTTCCACTGGTACAGTTTGACGATATGGAACAACTAAAATCTATTGATACAAAGCTGAAAGGACGGTAAGTCTGAATGAAAAATGAAAGACATGCCAAAATATTGGAACTTATAGAAAACAATCCTATCGGTAGGCAAGAAGAACTTTTAGATCAACTGCGTATGTGCGGATACAATGTCACACAAGCAACAGTTTCCAGAGATATCCGTGAGCTTCATCTGGTAAAAGCCGCCACCGGTGGAGGCAGTTATCAATATGTTACTTCTTTTCAACAGGATAAACAGCGTCACACGCCTACTCGATTTGAAATCATATTTAAAGAGTCGGTTCAAAGCATTGATTATGCAAACAATATTGTACTGGTAAAATGTTTCAATGGAATGGCAAACGCCGCATGTGAAATGTTTGATTCAATGGTGTGGCAGGGTGTTGTGGGCACATTATCAGGCGATGGAACATTTATGGTTTTGATGCGCAGCGAAAATGCAGCTGTAGAAATATGCACTCAGCTACGTAATATACTGTCAAAATAGCTGTATCGAAATAAACACAAACGGAGCTTTTTTATGCTGTGTGAAATCACAATTGAAAATGTAGCGGTGATTGAAAAAGCAATCGCCGACTTTTCTGTTGGGTTCACTGTGCTCACAGGAGAAACCGGCGCAGGAAAGTCTATTTTGATAGATTCTATCAACGCTATTTTAGGAAATCGCACCAGTAAAGATATTGTGCGCAGTGGAGCAAAAGAGGCTGTTATTTGGGCAAGGTTTCAAGATGTAGATTCTACTGTGTGCAGAAAGCTAGAGGAAGCCGGATACGAATGTGAAAACGAATTGTTGTTATATCGCAAAATATCCATCGATGGAAAAAGTACTTGTCGTATAAACGGTATGCCAACCACCGCAGCTATATTACGCGATGTATGCTCAGGGCTTATCCACATTCATGGCCAGCACGATACCCATGGCTTGCTTAGTCCACAAAAACATATTGGGATGCTGGATGCCTTTGCAGAAAACAAACTGTTGAAATCACAGTATAAGGAAATATATACCCATCTTGTGGCGCTACAACAAGAAGAAAAAAGCCTACAGATGGACGAGGCCGAAAAAGCACGTCAGATAGATTTACTTCGTTATGAAGTAGATGAAATTGAAAATGCAGACCTAAAGCCCCTGGAAGAAAAACAGCTCACAGAAATCCGCAACGAAATTGTGCACGCACGCCAGATTGCAAATTCTTTGCACGACGCATACACGGCGCTAAACGGTGGCAGCGAAGACGAAACCGGCGCGGCAACGCTTTTGGCCGACGCAGCACGCAGTGTACAAAATGCGGCAGAATACGCAGAAAATCTTACGGAAATTGCGGATAGTTTGCAAGAAATGTACTATACCGCTACCGAGATGGCCTCGGATATCCAAAATAGGCTTAGTAATACAGAGCATGGCGAACATTCACTGGATGCTATAGAAGAACGGCTGGATGTGATATATCGTTTAAAGCAAAAGTATGGTGCCACTGTAGAAGATGTGATTTCATATGGTGAAACAGCGCGCAAAAAGCTGGATTCCATGCAATTTTCAGAAAAAAGACTGAAAGAATTGGCCGAGGAAATAACAGATATACATTCACAAGTGGAAAATCTTGCTGAAAAGATAACCCAAAGCAGAACAACAGCTTTTGCAAAGCTACAAGATGAAATTATCGATGCACTTGTATTTTTAAACATGCCCGGAATCGAACTGTCGCTGTTTTCTCAAAAAGTACCTTTTGGACCACAAGGTCAAGATGCTATGGAGCTGTATATATCCACCAACGCAGGCGAAAAGCCAAAACCACTTGCAAAGATAGCGTCAGGCGGCGAGCTTGCGAGAATCACGCTGGCACTAAAACGTGCGTTGGCCGACCGCGACGATGTACCCACGGTAATTTACGACGAGATAGACACCGGTGTGTCAGGGCTCGCAGCAGGACGCATCGGTAAATTATTGCGCGATACTGCCGGTGGCAGACAGGTTATTTGTGTCACCCACACAGCGCAGGTCGCCGCATGTGCAAAGTCGCATTTGCTTATAGAAAAGAATGTAGATAACGGCCGTACATATACCCATATTAAAGAACTGGACAATCAAGGCCGAATCGAGGAACTGGCCCGCATTATATCAGGCGATAACATCACCGAAACAGCGCGTGCCAACGCAAAAGAGATGATGGAGATGGCATAAAGCCTTGACAACATATTAAAGCTGAGATATACTTTTAGAATATGGAATAGCGTTGATGGGAAAAGTAGTGCTGATTTTTTCGGACAGAGAGGCCCCGGTGTGGTGAAAGGGGAAGCGAAAAGCAGGGCGAATACCTCCCGGAGCTGCATGGCGGAACTTGTGATTATATCATGATAGTAGGCCTAGCCGTTTAGCATGCGTTATAGTGCTGAGTGTATACTGCACTCAAAAAGGTTGTCGTCGTGAGGCGATAACAAACAGAGATGGTACCGCGAAATTCGCTCTCTGCCAAATGTGGCAGGGATTTTTTATTGTAATAAATTTTTATTTTGTCATACTAATTCATTTCAAAAGGAGAAAATGATGAAGAATATATTTGATGTTTTACAAGAACGTGGTCTGGTAGCCCAAGCAACGGATGCAGATGCAATCCGCGAGCTATTACAAAAAGAAAAAGTTACATTTTACATCGGCTTTGATGCCACAGCAGATAGTTTGCATGTAGGGCACTACCTACAACTGGTGGTTATGCGTCACTTACAAAAAGCAGGACACCAGCCCATTGCACTTTTAGGCGGCGGAACCACCATGGTGGGCGACCCTACCGGCCGCAACGATATGCGCAAAGTGATGGGTATAGAGGAAATAAACTATAATGCGCAATGCTTTATGCGTCAAATGGAAAAGTTTTTAGAGTTTGGCGAGGGTAAAGCACGTATGCTGAACAACGCCGACTGGCTTTTAAAGTTACAGTATATGGAGTTTTTGCGTGACATCGGTGTTCATTTTTCGGTTAATAAGATGTTGGCTACCGAAGCCTTCAAAGCGCGTATGGAGCGCGGCCTGTCATTTACCGAGTTCAACTATATGCTACTGCAAAGCTATGACTTTTTACATTTATTCCGCAATGAAAACTGTAAAATGCAGTTTGGCGGAAACGATCAATGGGCAAACATCCTAGGTGGTGTAGACCTAATTCGTAGAAAAGAAAAGAAGGAAGCTTACGGGCTTACATTCACGTTGCTTACTACTAAAGCCGGCACAAAAATGGGCAAAACTGCCAGTGGAGCTGTGTGGCTAGACCCGAAAAAAACTTCTCCGTACGACTTTTTCCAATACTGGCGCAATATAGACGACACCGATGTCAAAAATTGCATGAAACTTTTGACAGAGATCGAGTTGGAAGAGATAAACGCCGTAAACGAAACAGACGGCCCATCCATCAACGCCGCAAAAGAACGCCTTGCTCATGAGCTGACTCGTGTGGTTCATAGCCAAGAAGAAGCAGACAAAGCTCTTGCCACGGCTCGCAACTTGTTCTCGGGCGTTGTTTCTGATGCCGACATGCCGACAACTTCTATATCTTCATCAGACCTCAGCGATGGCAAAATAGGTGTTTTGGCCATGATGGTAAAGGCAGGGCTTGCACCCAGCAATAAGGAAGCCAGACGCCTAGTGGAGCAAGGCGGAGTACATATCGACGACGTGAAAGTGGAAAATCCCTCAGATGTTGTGACATTACAACAACTTGAAAAAGGCATTGTGGTGCGTAAAGGCAAAAAAAGCTACCAAAAAGTCACACTGTCGTAAGATAAATATACGTATACACATAAAAAATAAACTGACACTTCACCTAAAACGAAGTGTCAGTTTATTTTTACACAGGGTATGCTCATAATAATTACTTTTTAATTTTAAAAAATATTTTTCCAATAAAATTTCCAACAAG
>CAYJIC010000037.1:0-17369 GCA_964370155.1 uncultured Oscillospiraceae bacterium | reverse complement strand
GGTGTTATTACCTGACGAATTTCCGCCACTGCCAGTGTTATTATTACCTGATGAATTTCCGCCACTGCCGGTGGTGTTGCCGGATGAGCTGTTATTATTGTCATCGTCATCATCGTCGTCATCGTCGTCATCGTCATCGTCGTTAGACGCTAAACTGTTGATTACCGGGGATAAATTCATACTTGTTTGGGTTTGAACTTTTTGAGTAAGATCGGTATCGCCTTGTAGATAAGTTAAGGCAAAATTAGGAATTTGATCAGGAGCCACAGCCTCTGATTTTATAGCGTCTTCACTGGAAACATTAGGTGCGGTATTAACGGTAATGGTTTCGCCGGCGTTGATGGAGATAGTCTCTTCCTTGCCGGTGGTAGGATTTGTATAAGTGATATCAGCAAGACCGGTAAGTAGAGTGAAACGTGAAAGAGTTGGGCCAAGTTCCTCAACATACCCGGCGGTGCCACGAATGCTGGTTACAGCATTTGATGTGCGAATATTGAATAGCTCTTCATCGCGAAGAGGGGAAGAAACTTCGAAAAATAACTTTCCAACTGTTAGATCCACCTCAAGGTGCTCGCCGTTTTCTATTAGTGTACAAGAAGAGTTGTCATCGAGCTTTACAGATTTTGCCTCGTCCAGGCTGATATAGGCATAGCTGTCATCAGCTGTGCCCAAGGAGTAACCACTGAATAGGCGCATGCCGTGCGCAATTGCCAAGTCTTTATTATCATTATTTGTCAAGTCAACGGTACCGTTGGTTTCAACAAGGCGCATAGTAATAGCTTTTACTGTTGGAGCGCTAATTACAAAAAGAAATATCAAAGCCATTATCAATACAATGGCAATAATAAATACGCGTTTTGTAAGTAATTTTTTAAAAAAAGGATACCGGGAAACAGTGCTACTCATGTGAAGTTCTCCTAAAGTGATATATCATGAAAATAAAATAGGGTGAAAATGTGAAAATAAAATATGAAAATATATAACATTGTAAATTTGCCACAATATTATGCCATATCCAAGGTGAAAAGTAAAGGAAAAAAATCTTAGCTATATTGGAAAAAATATACCATATAAAGTATATCGGCAGATACCTTAAAAAAATAACATTTAAAATTATTTGATAATATTTTCTACTTTAAATATTTCAAAATTTTCACTTTTGCCTTTTAGCTTGATTTCGCTACCTACTGAGGTGAAATTCACGCGGCCGTTTAGTTCGTTTGCAACTTCTGCACTGACATAAATGCATCCGGGCGGGGCAACACTTTCCAGACGTGCAGCTGTGTTGACGGTGTCGCCAATGGCAGTATAGTCCATACGCATGGTGGAGCCAATGTTTCCTACAACGGCCGAACCGTAGTGGATTCCGATTCCAAACTGCACGAAATGCCCATATTTGTTTTGCAACTGCTTGCCCAGCTCGTATGCTCCGTTTACCATATCAATGGCAGCTGTAACGGCCTTGAAAGTGCTATCCTCTTGTTTGATGGGAGCTCCCCAAAATGCCATGGTACAGTCGCCTACATATTTATCAAGGGTTCCGTCGTTTTTGAAAACACAACGGCTGGTTAGGTTTAAGTATCTATTTACAATATCCACAACGTCGGTTGGTGGAAGTTTTTCGGACATGGTGGTAAACCCACGAATATCCACAAAAAGTACTGCAATATCTACAGTCTTTCCACCAAGCTCAAGTGCTTTTGGGTCGTCCTTTAATAGCTCAGACACCACCTGCGGGGCAACATATCGGCGAAAAGTACTGATGACACGACGTTTTTCGAATGCTGCACGTGCGTAGTTTGTAGCGACGGAAAAAATGTAGCAAATAGTAGCCACTATCGGAACAGAAATCACCTGCAAAACATAGCCCATCTCCCACATCAAAAGGCACAGTGCTATCCAGCCGAATGATATGGATAGCCACACAATAGTGGCGGATAGAATTTTACGGTCGTAAAACCATAAAAGACAAAATAGCATTAAAATAAAAATAAAAATAGATTGAGGGAACTGCAAAACCTCTGTTTTTAGCTCGCCGCGCAGCATGGCAGCAATGGTATTTGCCTGATACTCCACACCGTACATCTTCACGGCATGATCAATTGCGGTGGTATATTCGTCGTACATGCCTTGGGTATATGGACCAATAAGTACAATTTTACCTGCGAATATGTTGGGGTCGAGCTCACCGTTCACCAGTTGTGTCACTGAAAATCCATCATCAAAACCAAATGGTAACGACTGGAAAGGTACATACCAGCGATAAAGAGGATCCATAGGTGGCTCTTGTATCTCAGATATCCCGCTATACTCCATATACTTTTTATAAATCACTTGATTAAATGACGGAATGGTTCTGCCATCGGGCAGATCTATTTGCCAAATGGCATGGCGCAGAATACCGTCCTCGTCTATCATGGCGTTCACATGGCCTTGCTCTGTTACAGCTAGCAGCTCATCATAAGGCTCTTCATACACAAGCGCCGAATAATCATCAGTATAAAACCCACCACCGGAATCGGTGATGAGCTGTGTGCCAAATGTGACCGAAGTGGCAACTACCACATTGTCATATTCGGCTGCGGCATCGGCAAGATAAGCGTCGGCGTCTGCAGAGTCGCTTTCGCCGACAAACAAGGTATCAAGCCCGATTACAGCCGGGCGGCTTTCAGGATCGGAGTTCAAGTATTCCACCGCCGAGGCAATGATGTCTCGTGACCATGGCATTGAACCATAGGCATTTACCGCAACTTCATCCATACCAACTATGATAATATCAGGGTGTGATGCTTGTGGCCTTTGGTATAAAAGATCTGACATGGTATTTGAAAAATTTAAAAATAATTGCGATGTGCTGAGTAGCATCATTAGGATGGCACCAAGCAAAACAGCCGGTAAAATCTGGAAAATACGATGTTTTTGCAAGTTTGAGCACGTCCTTTAACAAAATACAAAATTTACTATAAATGGTGTTTTGAGTTTAGAGATATGATGGTGCGATTGTGATGGTGCTAAAAAATACCTTCTAATATTTTTGCAGACTTAGCAGTATCGCTTATTTCCCAAGCCTTGCTTTGGACAAACAAGTCGAAAACGTACTTGTCAATTTGCTTTGAATTCACCATGTCTTGCATGATAGAAAAAGTTTTGTCCAGTGGGTAAGGTTCTTTATATGGCCTGTCGTGTGATGTGAGTCCGTCAAATATATCTAAAACAGTAAGTAGCCTTACTTCTTTATCGATTTCATCTGATGTAAGCTTTTTAGGATAGCCGGAGCCGTCCATTAGCTCATGGTGTGCCGAGGCCCATTTGGGTATTTTGGTATACTCGCCCCAAAAACTCATCTTACTCAAGATTTTTTCCGTTAGAACCACATGGTCTTGCATTATGGCACGTTCTTCATTTGTCAGCGTACCTTTGCGGATGGATAAACAGTCTATCTCATTTTTAGTAAACCATAAATAGTTTTTTTCATGCCTGTTGGAGTAGGTTTTGCGTGATAGTTGCTTTACTTTGCTAAGAGTATCATCGTCAAGGAAAGGTACGTTGTTTACATATTGAATGAACGCACGCACTTCTTCCACTTCGTTTAGCATCGGGGTAGGGTCTTTACCATTTCTTAAAGCAATTACTTCTTCAGACAAAGAGATATAGTCGAGCTTTGCCATAAGCGTGTCGTATTGATCCCCTAAACGCGTGGCTTTATTCATGATTTCCAGCGGAGTGATAAGCTTGCCGATATCGTGTAGCCAAATACTTAAAATAAACAATCGTTCGTCAAGCTCGGGAATTTTCCATTCGATATGTGTGTTGCTATTTAGCCATTTAATAAAATTGTGAGCATAAAGCACCATATTGTGCGTGTGGGTCACATTGTATGGAGATCTCAGATGAATGGCTGCGGAAATAGTCCGTACGATGGACTCCATCAACTCCTCCACTTGTAAAATATAATTCATGTTTGTAAGGCAAATGGCCGCTTGAGATGCCAAAGCTTTTACTATCACTTTTGTGGTGGCGCCAAATGACGTTATTTCGCCGTCGTTGTTTTGCGCGTTGATAAGTTGCATAACACCGATGGTTTCACCAAGATCGTTTTCCATCGGAACTACCATCATAGACGTGGTTTTATAGCCGGTAAGTGCATCATAGCGCAAAGGCCCGGCAAAATCGAAAAGATCGCTGTCGTATACATCCGGTATGTTGATGAGCTTGCCTTCCAGCACAGAGTAGGCACACACATTACTTCTATCAAGAGAAACAGGAGGCAAAGAGATTTTTCCATGCCGGCCACCTTGTAGAATGTTTTTTGATTTTGTGATCATTACTTTAAAGGCCAAGGAATCGCCGTCTTTGATATAAAGTGTGCCACCGTCGCAATTGGTCAAATCCATAGCCACTGTCAAAATGCGTTCCAATAAAGCCTCTCTGTTTTTCTCGGAGGCAAGCGCTATGCTGATTTCAAGTAATTTTTCTACATACTCTTGTGTCATAGTTTTACTCTCATTTCTTCCTTTGCAAGTAGGCCTTTTGGCGTAATGGCTGAAAGTTCATTTTGTACGTTGTCTAATATGTCGTCGGTGCTATAAGGATCATGATGAAAAAGTAAAAATTGCTTGCAGTTACTTTCTAAAGCATACTCTATGACAATGTCACGAGAACTGTGCCCAAATCCAATTTTGTCAGGGTACTCCTCCTTAGAATATTGCCCGTCGCATATAAGAACAGTACAGTTTTTTGCAAAATCTATAAACTGTTCTTTATAGGGAGACACTATTTCTATATCGGTGGCATACACCACGCTGGTATCCTTGTAGTCTAAACGAAAAACAGTACATCCGCCCGGATGGTTTGTTTCCAAAGTGCTTATATGTACATTGCCAAGCCAAAATTCGCTTTGAAGTGAATGACACGTAACGTCTGCTAAAAAACTGTCAAAGCCCACAGGCCATAAAGGTGGCTTCATCAAACAAGATAACTGCTCTTTTATGTCAAGGTTGTTGCGTTTCGCGCCATAAATGTTTATTTCAAGTGTGCTATCGTACATTATTCCGGCCGCAGGAAGACCAATAATATGATCTATATGCGTGTGCGAAATCAGCACATGAACTTTATTGTTATCACCTAAAAACTTTGAGTCTATATTTAATAGTCCACTTCCGGCATCTAGTAAAATATGTTGGCCGCCAATGGACAAAAAAATACACGAAGTGTTACCGCCATATTTTTTAAAGCACTGTCCGGGTACAGGCATTGTGCCGCGCGCACCCATTATTTGCAAATATGATTCTGACATTACTCACATCCTATTACAGTTTATAATACATATAGATTATAATATCATATACAAATGTCTTTGTCGATATACCTTTTAGTAAAATCTATTAATACATATAATATGTGATTTATTGATGGTATCACGCAGGTTTAGACATATATACTTTTTGAATATAACATAGGATTAAGCGCTTGACATTTGAAGAAATGAAGAGTAATATAAATTTATTTAGCACTACTAATTAAATTTATAGTTGAAGTTTTGAAGCAAATATATAACTAAGTGTGTTTATATTGAAGTGAGGTTGTAATGGATAATGTTAATGATTTGATCGAGCAAATTGAAGAGTTGCAAAGAATGGCGCGTAACATTAAAAAAGTGACGATGGAAAGAGAAGATTTTTTGCATTCGGGCGAGCATTCTATTATGAAATTTGTTGCGCAGTATGAAAATGAATTTGATAAAAGTCCTACACTCGGTACGATTTGCGATGTGTTGGTTGTGTCGCAAGCAACAGTGAGCACTGTTGCAGACAGGCTGATAAAGAAAGGGTTATTGTCAAAAAGAATAAACGAACAAGACAAGCGTTCAAAAGTAGTAAGTTTGACAGACAAAGGGAAAAGGTTTTTGGAGAGTAATCATAGAAGTTTTATGGAAGTATTAAATTCATTATCATGTAGTTTGGGAGACGAAGACACAAAAGAATTAATTCGTATTTTAAATAAAGTCAATCGCTATTTTAAAGATGCCGGAAAAGGGGATTAGTATGGAAAAAAACACAAGCGGAAAGCTCGAAAAATTGTACGCACTACCTGTGTGGAAAGCGGTGCTGACAAACTCTATACCGGCGATGATATCAATGACAATGATGCTGATTTATAATATTGCTGATTTGTTTTTTGTGGGACAAACAGGAGATCCATTGCAGGTTGCGGCAGTTTCACTGGCCACGCCGATATTCTTATTTTTCATGGCATTTGGCAACGTTTTTGGTGTTGGTGGTACATCTGTATGTTCAAGAAGTTTTGGCAGTGGAAATATTGATGTGGTGAAAAAAACATCGGCTTTTTGTATATTGTCCAGTGCCGGCATTGGTATCATAGTGTCGGTTTTAGTGTTTTTTAACGGTGACATCGTGGTGCAAATGCTTGGCGCAAGCAGTGAAGTTTCAGAAATGGTGTATAGCTATATACAAATCATTTCATTCAGCGGTGCTTTTATTATGATTTCAGGTTGCATGTCTCATTTGCTTCGCTCGGAAGGTCGCGCTAAAGAGGCAATGATGGGAATGATGCTGGGAAATATTGTGAATATAATTTTAGACCCGATATTTATTTTAACTCTTGAAATGGGAGTTATCGGTGCGGCAATTGCCACAATGATAGGCAATATGTCGGCCGGAACATATTACATTATATATCTTCTAAAAGGAAACTCTTTGCTCAATGCTAAAATCAAAAACTATTCACTTGAAAAAGATATGGTGAAAAAAGTATTATCTATCGGAATACCGGCATCGATGGCCACTATGCTGATGAGTGTTTCACAAATTGTGCTGAACAGCCAAATGACACAATATGGTGACATGGCAGTTGCAGGTATTGGCATAGCCACTAAAGTTTCGATGATGACAAGCATGCTTTTTATAGGGTTGGGGCAAGGCGTTCAGCCACTACTTGGATATTGTATCGGAGCGAAAAATGAACTGCGATATAAGTCTATAATAAAATTTTCGCTGATATTTGCGTTTGGTTTAAGTGCGTTTTTAACGATTTTCTGTTATATTGGGCTTGAAGAAATTGTGGGTGCGTTCTTGACACATCCACAGGCTTTTGATTACGCATATAGCTTTTCGGAAATAAGGCTTACCACATCGTTTCTATTTGGCATGTATTTTGTGCTTTTAAACGCGCTTCAAGCGGCGGGTGCGGTCAAATCATCGCTTACTGTCAATGTTAGCAGACAGGGCCTGATTTTTATTCCGGCCGTGTTTATTTTAGGCGGTATTTTTGGCGAGCTTGGGCTGATATTAGCGCAACCTGTTGCAGATATATTATCGTTTATTTTGGTGGTGACATTGTACTTGAATGCGTCGAAAAATATGTTTTCAAAGAAGTCGATGAGCGATTCGTAATAGCAAATTATTAAATAAAAACAGATGTGTAGCTTGAAATTATTAACATTCTTTTGTTAAATTAATAACTTTTCTTCACTTATATTAATGTATAGCTTGGTATATGCTATTATAATAGTATCAGTAGGCTGAAATGCTATATACAACATGATGTATTTAGTGCTTGCTTACTTGTTTGTCATGCAATGGCATGGGTAAGGCGTTTATATTACTGCAGTTTGTAGAATATGGGGAAAGGTGCTGTGTTATGAAAAAAACATACACTAAAGAAAAAATGACTTTAACAAAAGCAGTTGTGATAAGGTTTGTTCTTATCATTGTATCGGTGATGTTGCTTTTAGCCACGATGCTTTGGGTGATTCAAAGCGTGACAGGAACAAAAGATAAAGTTGCGGTTGCAAACGAAGAAAAGAACATGTTGTATCAAGTTACGGTAGATCATTACAGCTGGGTAGAGCAGCTACTTTTTGCCATCAGCAGTAATGAAGATTTTCAAGGTCAACTGGATGAAACACAGTGTGATTTTGGAGCGATTTTATATGGATCCGATATGCAAAATAATCCAAGTTATGCAGAGTTTGTGCAATCAATCGAAACTCCACATAAAAACTTGCATGAAGCAGCAGAGAAAATATTGGGTGTTTCAGACACGGCCCAAATGATGGAAATTTACACTGCGGAAGTTCAGCCGAATTTGGATATTATCCATGACATAATGAACGAGCAGATTTCGTTAAAAAATGAAGAGATTGTAGCGCTTGAAGCCGAGCTGGATTCCGCTGTGGTTGTGGCGCTGGTTACCTGTCTTGTGGCGCTATTGCTTATCGTGGTGATTGGTATAACTATTTTGCAGTTCTTGCGCAAAGAAATTATCAAGCCTATGATACATTTCACACGTGAAAGTGCTCGCTTGGCAGAAGGTCAAACGTCGCTTGATTTCTCTAGCGATAGCAAGACAAAAGAAATGAGAGAGTTTTCTGTTTCAATGAGCCGCTCTACAGACGAGCTTCAGCGTATTATTGAAGACTTGAATGCGAAAATGGATTTGTTGGCACAAAGAGACTTCTCAATACAAATGAATATGGACTATAAAGGTGATTTTGCATCCATTGAACAGTCTATGGCCGAGCTGGTAAGGGCTATCAGTGGCACAATGGTTGATATACGCAAATCATCAGATGTGGTAACTTCAGGTGCAGAGCAAGTGGCGTCTACCTCCCAGCAAATGGCTCAAGGCTCTTTTGAACAGTCGCAGATATCAGATATACTGGCAAACTCTATCCAATCAATGGAAAAACAAGTGTTGCAAACCACTGAAAATGCGGTGGAGGCAAATGAGCTTGGAGAGCAAGTCAATGTCGTGATTGTGGAAAGTACTGACAAGATGCAACAAATGCAGAAGGCAATGACAGATATTCAACAGTCAGCCACAGGCATACAAAAGATCATTGAAACCATCGACAGTATTGCATTCCAAACAAATATTCTTGCCTTGAATGCCGCGGTTGAGGCTGCGCGTGCAGGTGAGGCAGGTAAAGGATTTGCAGTGGTGGCAGATGAAGTTAGAAACCTGGCACAAAAATCCACCGAGGCTGCCCGTGACACCACCCAGCTGATACAAAATACGCTTGATACAATGGACCATGGCACGACGATTACAAACGAAGCGTATGAAGCGTTTGGCAAAGTGGAGGAATCGTCCAGAGCTGTTTTAGTTTGTATTGATGAAATTGCAAATACATCGAAGCAACAAGCTGAACTGATACAAGATATTTCTCAAAACATGGACAAGATTGCAGCCGTGGTTCAGTCTAATAGCATTGCCGGCGAACAAGGTGCTTCCACTAGTGAAGAGTTGTTTGCTCAAGCAAACACACTGCAAAAGCTTATGTCGTATTTTAAAGTTTAAACAAAGAAATCTAAGAAATACTGTTTTATAATACTTTATTATTAGCCCCTTTGATGATTGATAGCGCTGCATCTTTTATCAAAGGGGTGTTTTTTTGCTGGCATATATTTATAAAAAGTGATTAGATGCATAAAACAAAAACAGCACTGTGATATAGTGCTGTTTAATCTATTGTGTAAAGATGTCGTACAATACAGATATGTAAAATTATTTAGTTTTGGGCTTTGCACAAAACTCCTCAAACTCGGCTACAGGCAGTGGTTTTGAGTAGTAGTACCCTTGTACAGCGTTGCAGTTGATGTCTTTCAAAAGATTTATTTGATTTTCAGTTTCAATACCCTCGGCAACGGTATACATACCTAAATTTCCTGCAAGATCAACTATGCTTTCCACCACAAGATTGGCTTTTTTATACTCGTTTTCATCATCAACTTCTATAAAGAAGCTACGGTCTAGCTTGACGGTGTCTACATCAAAGTTTTTCAGCATGCCTAAAGAAGAATATCCTGAACCAAAATCATCTATGGACACTAAAAATCCGGCATTTTTCAGTTTTTTAAGTATTCCTTTTAAATCTTCTTCGTTGTCTGAAACTATAGTTTCGGTAAGCTCGATTTCTAAATATTTAGGCTCTATATTATATGAGGCAACAATTTCGGACAGTTCTTCCACAAAATTCAAGTTGTGTAAGTGTAGGCGAGAAAAATTCACCGAAATATGCACGATTTTTATGCCCGACTCCATCCATGATTTTATTTGTCGGCAAGCGGATTTAAACATATATTTATCAAGCTCAAGAATAAATCCGTTTTGCTCAAATAAAGGTATGAACTCGCCGGGATAAACCATACCTCCATCAGACTCAATCCATCTTACCAAAGCTTCGGCGCCTACCACCTCGGTGGACTCAACAGCGACTTTTGGCTGTAAATACATTTTAAACTCTTCATTTTTAAGAGCTTTATGCATTTTGTTGGCTATTTCGGCGTCTTTAAGTGCTTTTTTTGTGTACTTCTCGTCGTAGTCGCACACATCACGTTCACCGTTTGCCTTAGCGGTGGAGTGTGCAATATTCACTTTACTAATGATATCATTTACGTCTGTCTCACCACGGGGGATATAATATCGTCCGTACCTAAAGAAAAAATTGTGTTCTTCAAGTTCGGGTATCAATGTCTTGAAATGAGTTTGAAAATTATCTTTATCATTATGCAAGTTGTAAACAAGGTCACCTTCGCCAAAGAAAATAAACTCATCAACACCGGCTCTTGCTTGCAAGAAACTAGCATCTTTGATAGATGCTCCGGTGCCTGCGATGGCGCAAAGTACTTTATCGCCAACATCAAAACCATAAATTTCATTTATAACTTTAAAATTGGCGATATCGAGCTTGACTATACCATACTTATCGCTTGGATTATTTACAAGACGATCTCGCATATGAAGCTTAAGCTTTTCTAAATTTGGGCTACCGGTCAGCTCGTCATAATATGCAATCTTTTCAAGAGAATTAGAATATCTATTTTTAGTAATTACAATATATAATATAACAGTGGCACCAATACCGATGATGATGAAGCACACAATGGACATGATTAGCCGAATTCTAAAGACGCTTGCAGTTAAACTGTCTTGTGAAACCTCAAAAAGTAAAACCCAGTCGTTGATAACTATAGGTCTATACTCGCCAAACATGCTGTTGCCGCTTATGGAATATGCTGCATCTGCAGAAACTTTATTCTTAAAATTTTCAACATGCTGATCAAATGTTGAGCCATTTTCAAACTCTGCATTTTTTAGTTGGTCAGGGTTGTTGAAAGAAGGATCGGTAGACACTATTATTTCGCCATCGCTGTTTAAAATATAGCTATGGCCTTCTTCTTCTGTTAGTTCAGACAAAAGCGTACTTAAATAATCAGTGGTGTATTGTAATGCAAACACCCCAGTAACTTTGCTATCCACAACAATAGGCGCAGACACCGTTATCACTTCTTTGCCTGTGGCATATGACATGTATGGCTCAGTAGCGTAAGTATCGCCACTTAAAGATATATTGAAATAATCAAACTCAGATATGTTTGCATATTCACCTGTTGTGATAAATGCTTCGCCGGAATTGTCGGCAATAATAGCAACATCAAAACCTAAAATTTCTTGTTTGCTATATATATAGTCTAACACCAAGTTGTTGTTATCTTCTTCGATAGTATGAATAATTGATATGGTCTCTGTAGTGCTAACCAGGTTGTAAACCATGCTACTCAGCTGGCGATTGATAGCAAGTTGCTGTTGGTTGGTTAGTTCTTTTAAAGAACGTTTTTCAGAATCAGTAAGCTCCAGGGAAATAGTTTCCACAAAGCTTATGATAGATAAAAAGATTATTATGGATGCAAAAATGCATAACGCTATAGTGTTTTTAACCTTGTTGTTTTCCATGATTTCTCCTTGGAAATCTTGATAATTACTCTATAAAATATTTAGCTTTGTTGCATGATTAAAGTGTGACAAAATTTATTATATATACATTTAATATTATCATGTTGAGATTTAGAAGTAAAGTATTTTATAGGGTTTAAGTTTGGTGCTTATGTTATGGTAGATTTATGCTGGTGATGTCTGTTTTAAAGGTGATTAATGCAAAAAAGAATACAGAAACATGATCTGCATTCTTTTTTATGTGAATATATTAACGTTGTGCTGAATAGTTTTTAGTATGATGCTTAGTATTATTTGGCGTAATGGCTTCCACCGTGTGTGGTATAAAATCCATCGTCTCCATCAAAGAAAAATGCATCGGAAAACTCACCGGATGAATAATACATGTCATATCGGCCTTCGCCATTGTTTAAATCAGGTATAAACTCCAGATGACCGTCATTTTGCAATGTGCCATCGGCTGAATAGAAAGAAAAAGCACCCAAACCGTCCATTTCAAAATAGCTTCCGTCTTCTCTGTACCATATGCCTTCAGTGCGGGCAAATGAAAGTGAGTCGACTACCATATCACTTTCTTGCCTGATAAAGCTTGTGAACTGGGCATCTTCAGCGTTTGTGCCCCAGTCGCTGGCAACTGCAACAAACATAGT
This sequence comes from uncultured Oscillospiraceae bacterium, assembly GCA_964370155.1. GTDB lineage: Bacteria > Bacillota > Clostridia > Oscillospirales > Ruminococcaceae > JAAYCI01. The sequence continues at coordinate 4,962 of CAYJIC010000037.1, read as the reverse complement.
ATTATAATCTTCGCTGAAATGTATTGCATATATACCGGTACTTGGGAAAGAAACAATCACAGGATTACGCAGGACACTTCCTTGTGTGCCGTCGTAATCAAAAGTGCCTATATCCACCAAAACACCATCAGCATCCATACAAGTGACATTATCGTCGTTACTGGGATCTTCAGAAAGTACTTCGATGATGCTGAAAGGCAGTTCTGAGTCGCCATCAATATTCCAAACGCCAATAGGGGAGGTGCTTGTTTGCAGGTTTGCATTATCATCGAACGGCAATGCTTCAATATAGCTGTATTGCCAATCAAAGCCTTCTTGCCATTTTTCGGGTTCCATCAGACTGAAATATTTTTCGCCATCATTTTCCCAAAAAGATGCTGCAAAAATGGAATAGTGCATGGCGTAGTTGCCGTTTAGGCCACGTTGTTCGTCGTAATCAAGATATCCTTCGTCGATAACTGTGCCATTTTCATCATATGTTGTAACATAATGATCTTCAACTTTCAAGTATGCATAAGGTGGGGGAGGATCGACACCTTGTGGAGCTTGCCACAGCCCATCAGAGCCTTCAAATGGGTCATACGGTTCTGCGCCGGAACCGATGATTGCGGGCTTATCTGAGGAATATGTATAGCGGTCGGTAGAGTCTAGCTCGATATAAGTAACACCATCTTCTTCACCGAGATAAATGGTTCTCTCACCACCGTGGATTGTGATGAAGAAAAGACCCTTTTCATCGTTGTATCCAATGGTTCCTTCGCCTTGTTCATCCCCATATTCACCATAAAAAGCTACGCTACCATCTTCTTTAATCTCTGCATAGAAAAAAGGAGGGCTTGCAACAACACCGGCCACACGCCATTCATATGACCACCAGCCGGCATAGTCACTAATGCTTTTGTTAAAGTCACATCCTGTCATGAAAACTGCAAGCAGCGCCATAATAAGTAACAGAGCAAATAGTTTTGTTTTCATAATGCTATCACCTTTATTAAAAGTTTAATGGTATATTTGCGGCCGAAAAATATTGATTGCTAGTTATATTGCTTTATGAGCTGGAATTTCATCGGAGCGTTTGCCAATATAGTGGTTTAAAGAGTGCTGATGAATACTATATTAAGCATGAGCCAAAACACTAATGCAAGGACAAGTAAGCATAAAAAAATCATAACTAAAATAAATTTTGTTTTGTTCTTTGATTTATGCTTGTTCCGAAACAATAACAATATTAAAGATATGGTTAAAACCAGTAGAAAAGCAGCGAAGTAAACAGGCAAAACCCACCACCTCCATTGTTTTGAAAGCTGTAAACGCTGAAAATGTTCAAGCTGATGTATGATATATATTAAACTACCTGAGTATATTTTAACACAAAATCATAAAAAACGGGAATTTGTTACAAAATTGTGATAAAGAAAATTTGGTTTATGTTTTGAATCGAAACAGTGTCGAGCTTATATCGTTGGTAAGCAATATAAGACTTAAGTGTGAACCCGATGTGGATAATTTATAAATTATGTGGTGAAATCAAGTGCAATGTTGCCAAATTTCAAAATAACAACAAACATTCTATTATCCTACGATGGTTTTCATTGACACCCCTACAAAACGAGAGGTATAATAAAGTAGATAATGGTACATATGGATAGATATAAGTCGCTGAATGAATGAGATTATAATAAAGTCTATTGAAGGTGTTCATAGATGTTAGAATATAATTTGTTAGCAGAGTATACTTCGCTGTTTATTTTAACGGCTATAATAGTCAGCTTTAGACGAGATTATGAAGCAAGAAATCTAAGATATAAATTTTTAAAGGCTATGTATTACACAGCCTTTATTAGTACGTTCCTAACAGTAGTATCTGTTTTAGCCACAACAACCCTTGTGGATTATTCAAATTATGTTTTATCATATACGTTAATGCTTTTATATTTTGTGTTTTTACCTTGTGCGCCGGTGATGTTTATACTTTATTCAGTCACATTAACCGATCTTAATTCAAACGAAAAAGATCATTATAAAAAGCTATCCATTTATTGCATTCCTTATTTAATATATCTGACGGTTGTATTATCGAATGTATTTACAGATAAAATTTTCACCATAGACGAAAATCTATATTATATTAGAGGCGATTGGTATCAAGCGCCTTTTGTTGTGAATGGATTTTATTTAATGGTGTTATTGTGTATTACAGTTAAAAATTCAAGAACTGTTTATAAAGAAGTAATGCAAGTATTAAGTTTTGCTTTTATCTTTTCTTCAAGTATAATTTTAGTGCAATTTTTCATAGATGATGTTATCCTTACCGGCACAATTTACACTTTGAGTATTTTGATTGTTCACTTATATATTCAAAACGTGCGAAAATCTGCAGACCATTTAACGGGCGTAAACAACAGAATTGCCTTAACTCACAGAATAAATGAGCGCATCAAGAAAAACGATGATTTTTCGCTGTACATAATCAGTTTGCGTAATTTTAAAAGCGTGAACGAAAGATATGGGCTTGAAACAGGAGACAAATTATTAAGATTAGTTTCTGAAAACCTATTAAAGAAATTTTCTATATATAACACATATAGATATAGCGGTGATGAGTTTGCTATTATTTCAAAGGATTTAAGCGATGAATACTTTGCCGAAGTAACCAGCGTGATAGATTCATTAAATAATCCGATCTCTATAGATGGGTTTTATGTGGTTTTAGATTTGATTTTTGTTAGAGTAGATTATCCTACTTTTTCTAAAAATTCCAAAGATTTAATTTCGGCTGCCGATTATTCAGTGCGTACTTTAAAAGAAAAATCCGGCGGTGGTAGGTACTTATATGACATCTCTATTATGCATAATATGTCTGAAAAAAATTTGATGACACAAAAAATCAAAGAAGCGCTTATTAATGATGACTTTATAGTTCACTACCAGCCGATTTTTTCTATTGGCAAAAACGCATTTTCACAAGCAGAAGCCTTGGTGAGAATGCTTGATAATGATGAATTATTATATCCAAACAGCTTTATCGATATAGCTGAAAAAACCGGCCTTATAACAAAAATCACTTATAAGGTTTTAGATATTGTGTGTAGGGATTTAAAAAGTTTAATAGATAATAATCAGCTAGACCCGCAGTTTGAATCTGTTTCAGTCAACTTCCCATATTATCAATTCACTTTGCCTGATATGGTTGAAGATGTTGTAGAGATCTTATCTAAATATGACATCCCGCCTTCTATGATTAAAATTGAAATCACTGAAAGGGTTTTAATTTCAGATAGCTTTAATATGAAAGTTGTCATGAAGGAAATGCAAGAAAAAGGGTTTGTTTTTGAGCTTGATGATTTTGGTGTGGAATATTCAAATATGAGTGTGTTTTTAGATTTGCCACTTGATATTATTAAAATTGATAGAAGCCTCTTACTTTCGGCCACTAAATCTCAAGAAAACAAAAAGTTTTTCGAGCATTTGATATGGGGAATTAAATCTACTAACAAAAAAATTATTGTTGAAGGAATTGAAGAGTTAGATCAAAAAGATTTATGTGTTTCTTGTAAATGCGATTATATTCAAGGATACTTATTTGCGAAACCAATGTCTATTCGTGATGCTCTTGTGTTTATAGGATTAAATAAAGATTAATCGTGGGCTTGTCTAAAAAACCTCGGCTATGCCGGGGTTGTTGTTTAGGCAGTCTGGGTGGTAAAGGTGGCTGTAAGATAGGCGATTTTACCGTGATGGGCATACTATACTTTTGCCGCTAATGTACTTACCACCCTAAGCAGTAAAGTGCTAACTGTCAGTAAAACATCCACCGCCAACAGTGCTGTAGTAGCGTGTTGACGCCTGCCGGCGGCGTTGGCGCACAGTGCAGCGACACTGTGGAAAAATTGTCAAACAGATTGACTAAAATTTAACGAATGAGTTGAAATACCTCGTTTATTTTGCGCCTATATTTACGTAATCAAATAGGGTATACTATAAGAGTAGTAAAGATTTTATGCGCGAGTTAGCTTTTGCTAACTATAAAATAGAAAGGAATAGTGTATGACGTTTAATTTTACAAATTCATGGAAAGGTTTCAAAACAGGCAGGTGGTGTAGTGTTGCGGTGGATACCGGCGATTTTATTACACTTAATTATACGTCGTATGACGGTGACGAGAGTTTTTTATCGCCTGTTGCAGATAGCACAAAAAAGTTATGGGAAATAGTTACCGACCTGAACAAACAGGAAAATGACAAGGGCGGGGTACTGGAAATGGATAGTGATGTTGTTTCCACTGTGACTTCACATTCCCCGGGCTACCTTGATAAATCACTCGAAAAGATAGTAGGCTTTCAAACTGACAAGCCTTTTAAACGCAGTTTTCAACCTTTTGGAGGAATCAGAACCGCAGTAAACGCTTGTTCTCAATACGGTTATGAAGTTCCCGAAAGCACCAAAAATATTTTTGTCAAGTATCGTAAAACGCACAATGACGGAGTTTTTGACGTATATACCGATGAGATAAAACTTGCTCGAAAATCCGCAATTATAACAGGGCTTCCCGACGCTTATGGTCGAGGGAGAATAATCGGTGACTATCGTAGGATTGCTCTTTACGGCATAGATATGCTCAAGGAAGATAAACTGGAGCAACTTAAAACTGCACCGTCACGCATGACCGAAGATAACATACGACTGCGAGAGGAACTTTCGGAACAATACAGGGCTCTTGAAGAAATAAAGGTTATGGCAGCGAGTTACGGCTTTGACATATCTAAGCCGGCATCAACAGCAAAAGAAGCCATACAGTGGTTATATTTTGGATATCTTGCCGCAATCAAAGAACAAAATGGTGCTGCGATGAGCCTTGGCAGAGTGTCAACTTTCTTAGACATATATATCGAACGTGACCTTAAAGCCGGGATTGTAACCGAAGATGAGATTCAAGAGTATATCGATCATTTTGTGATGAAA
>CAYJIC010000036.1:0-17412 GCA_964370155.1 uncultured Oscillospiraceae bacterium | reverse complement strand
CTAAAAAGTCGTCTTTTGTGCCGGACAACATCAGCTCGCGTGCATACATCATCTCCACACGAGAGGAAAACGGGCGCTTGCCTTCCACCAGTCTTGCAAAATGGGCTAGGTTACGCGCGGTGTGTGTCGCAGTAGGCATATGATAAATTTCGACGTTGCTACGGTATACAACAGGGTCTATGCGCAAGGCTTCGTGCAAAGGATCTGCAAACTGCGAGGCACGCAGGCGACGAAACAGCTTTGGCCTGTAGTCCACGGTGAAGTTTTCGGTGGAGGAATAGTTATGCTTTTCCACATAGGCCATTTCCACCACTTCCACCTCGCCCAAAAGAGCCTCTTTCAGCTGGGCAAAGCGCTTTAGGTTTTCTTTATCGATGACTTCGTCTGCATCGGCGACATAAATAAAGTCGCATCCGGCTTTTGACAAGGAAAAGTTGCGAGCCGCGGCGAAGTCGTCGTCCCATTCATAGTCGAAAACAAAAGGCGTATATTCCTTTGCAATAGCTTTTGTGGAGTCGGTGCTGCCGGTGTCCACCACCACTATTTCGTCGGCAATAGGCACAAGGCAATCAAGGCATCGCCTTAAAATAGCTTCCTCGTTTTTAACAATCATACAGACACTGATACTAGCCATAAAAGCCCCCTATTTTATAAATATATAAAGCAAGATAAATGGCAAAACGCAAAATCAAGATGTATGAAATATGCTAAAGCAATGTTTTAAAAAACTACGCTTGCTTTTCAATGCGTTTTTTAAACAAGGTATTTGCAACTATATTAAAGCCATAGTGTGCATAGTTAAGGAAAATGCGCGGATTTTTCACGCAGTCACCAAGACGGCGGATGATGTAGCGTGGCCTTAGGTAATACTTCAAAATCAATTTGTCACGATAAGCTAAAAGATCTTTCACCGGGATGGTATGTGTGCCGGTGATGGCGGCGTTGTAAAGGTCTGTGCCCACAACGTCGGTGGTAGAGGCAAGGGTACCTTCCTCAATGCAGGCATCGTAAAAAGCGGTGCCATATTGTGGCTGGGCGATATACACCTCTAAAAAGTCCGGCTGAGTGTCGAAAATCAGCTTTTCGGTTTGTTTCACATCTTCCCATGTTTCCCACGGCACACCGATGATGTAATATCCATACACCAAAAGGCCGGCTTCTTTTGCCCAGCGGCAAGCGTTGCGGTTGTCCTGTGGTGTGGTGCCTTTTTTCATCTTTTTCAGGATTTTTTCACTGCCGCTTTCAAACCCAAACGCAATGGCGAAACAGCCCGCTTTTTTCATCAAAACCAGTGTTTCTTTGGTCAGCGGCCTTACGCGCGAGTTTGCGGTAAAGTGAATTTTGCCGTGCAAAGACGATGCAATAATAAGCTCGCACAGTTCCTTGACGCGGTTTTGGTCCATGGTAAAAGTATCTGCTTTGAAGAAAAACTCAGATATATTATGGTTGTAATAACAATCAGAAAGTTCTGCCATGATGTTTTCGGCGCTACGATGACGGATTTTCTTGCCCGAAATACACGGCGACAAGCAAAAAATACACGAAGCACTGCACCCACGTGACGTTTGAATAGTCGCCATAGGCTTTTCGGTGTCGGGGCGCATATACAGCTCGTTTTTCATAAGGTCACGCGCAGGAAACGGAATACTGTCTAAGTCTTCATACCACACATGAAAGCGGGTTTTTGCAAAGTTTCCGGTATCATCGCGGTATAAAATGTTATTGACGGCGGTGATATCACCTTTTTTATGCACAGCATAGTCCACAATACCACCAATGCACGTCTCGGCCTCGCCACCAATTAAGTAATCGACATTTTTAAGGTCTAAGCTGGCAAGAACGCTATCTTCTATATCATAAAACAAAGCGCCTTTCAGCACTATTTTAGCGTCTGTGTGTTTTTTAATCTCGTTCACAACTTCAATATCCGTGAAAATGGTACCGTTTGTAATGCTGAGCATGATGACAGATGGTGTGTGATTTTTCAAATCGTCTAAAATATCATCAAAGCTTTGCAGTTGCGTTTGATAGTCACGCACAATTGGCACATAGTCTTTTTCACGTAGCACCGCGGCGCAATAGCCCAAATCGTTGCAAGCACGCATTGAAGCGGCGGTGGTGGCGCTGACGTCAAACTGGCACCTGTCTTCTCCACGCATAAACATCTTGCCCGGAGGATACATCAAAAGAACACGATCTCCCATTAAAAAACGAACCTTTCTAAAATAAATTAAAAACCAAACGCATGCCATTTTCTCACATTTGCATTTTCACACTATTATATCCCAAATAAAACGGAAAAGCAACATAAAATAAAAAGCAATAAAGCTGATTATAGCCCGACTTAACAAGCATTTAAAAAGCATATCCAACAGATAAAGAAACAAGCTGCCACTTTATTCATCAAAGATGCAGTGTCAGCTTGTTACTATATACATGGTATGCTCATTTTGCGAATATTATTTTGACTGTACCATCTTAAACTTAAATGCCAAAGCAACACTGTTTAATACGCCGGTGACAGTTGCCAAAATAACTGATGCAAACTGAAATCCTCCGATAGTGTCCATTAGTGCAGACCAATCTTCAATCCTAATCAAATAATTTCTATAAGTTATGACAAGCAACAATGATAATACAGCACAAATAAAGCTACTGTATACCATATATGTGCCAAGTACATCTTTATTTTTTCTAAATTTCCCAATTGATAGCAATGGCAATGCCCATGCAAATAAACCTAAAACTATACTTCCTATAAGTAACCAATCATATCCCATAATTAAAACTTCTCTTTCCATTATATAAAATATCAGCGAGAAAACAAAAGTGGCACTATAGGTCCGATTCTGCAACATTAGCTTTCAAGTGGCCAGTCTTTAGTATTAGCTATTGGTTTTGAAGCCTGATGTCTTCACCCCAAAACCTCATCGGGTGGCACTCGCCAAGCAATCTGGAAATAATTTTTTCATCATATCGCATTTCCAGCACACGATTGTTGCATATATTAGTGGTGTATATGGTAGGTTTCCCTATCCGTGCGTTCACCAACTCATACAGTTTTGCCAAGATATACGGCGTTGTATATTCTGTCCCAAGGTCATCCAGCACCAGCAAGTCCGCCGTCATCATTGCCGAAAATAGCTCCTCGCCCTTGTCTTTATCGTCAAAGTTTCCGATAACAGAAAACACACTCTGCGAGCTGACATATATCACGTCATACCCTTTTTCCAGCACCACCGACGCGATGGAAAGCGCCAAATGAGTCTTCCCAAGCCCTGCATCGCCAAACATATAAAGGCTTTTGCTGTTTGGGCCATATGTATCCGCCCAATACTTACACTCTTTCAAAATCCCGTCCATAGACCTGCGTGGGTGCACTACGCCCATATCCAGCTCAAGGCGTTCGGGGTAATAGTTAAGACTAAAATTTTCAAACCTGCATAGTTTCAGCGGCCCGCTCAGATGCACATCCCTTCTGCGTAGCTTTTTCATCTCTTCCTGCACGCAGTCGCACATCTTTCCGTCACGCTTTCCGGTGTCTTCGCATATTTCGCAATGATACGCTGTTTTCAAGCTGTAATCAGACTTGCCCACTTGTGAAAGCAGCCTTTCTTTTTGCCCGGACAGCACTTTCAGTTCTTTCAGTTTTTCATCCGCCGCTTCTTTTTGCCCCGCAAGGGATAACATGGCAGCTTTTGCTCCTGCCTCTGTTATTTTTTGCTCCATTTCACGCAGCTGAGGAAGCGCTTCATACAAGTCGTTTTTATCCTTCACTGCCTTTGTTTCGGCCACTTGCCTGCGCTGGCGCACTGTTGCAAGTGCTTTTTGATACAGCTGCTGCTTATCCATTTTCCCCTCGTTTCATCGGCACGTAATCCAGCACCGTACCCAGCATGTCTTTTTTGTTTGGCACCTCTTTTCGGCTGATGCGCACATTTCTGGCCTCGCCTCTTTGCGATAGGTCCTGAGGTTTTTTATACCCTTTTGTCTTCCAGCGCTTTAAGATCCCGTTTATATACCGTACATCGTCACTTTTGTCCCCTGCCACCAGCCTTGCGGCGTCAATCATGTCATACCCGTACTCATACTCTTCAAACCATGTGGCAACTTTCTTTTTATCCGACAGTGAAAAAGCTTCTACACTCATCCCAAGATGTTTTGCCAGCGCTTCCAGGCGTAGCACCCTTTGTGACTGCAGCTTCAAAAAGCTGTCGGCATCCGCTGCGTTATTTATGCCGTTGTCTTTCCATGTATGCAATATTTTTTCCACATACTTTGCATTTTTTGCGCCGTTTGTCAAAGCTTCACTGGCCGCCAGTAGCACTAAATCCATGGAAAACTTATCCTGCACACACAAACTGACATATGCGTTTATATCACTTTGGCCAATCACCATGCCAAACAAACGCTGAAGCTCGTCTATCATCACCCGCAAGCTTTTGTTTTCATCGCTTGCCTGCACCACTTCTTTTGTGGTCATTTTTTTGCGTTTTTTAGGCTCAAACCCCGCCACATCTTCCATCATCGGAGGCGATTTCTGATAAATCAGCCCGGCTCCTTCCCAATAGTGCAAGGCCGCCTCGGCTTTCGCCCTGGACATCCTCAGCGCTTTAGCCACATCGTCTGCATCTGCGCCTGCCGTTTGCAAAACATACAGCGCCACCTGGAAAAGCCCTTCTCTTTTGTCGTCCGTGCCGCCCGCTATGCCCAATTTTGCAAAAACCAGTTGCGGCACAGCCACGCTATCTCCCGTCACCTTCACTGGTTTATACACAGGCATTGCCCCCTTTTATATTTTCTTCAACATATATTTTACCATATTTCAAGGCACAAAAAAAGGGCATGATACACAATCTTGCCTTTAAGTTATATATATTTATACGCACAATAAAACACAGCTTCTTTGGCATATTTAACATCCACCAATCAAAAAGCTGTGTTTACGTTTTAGTGAGCACAAAATACCCCTCGGTAATATAATTCCACATTATCCCTTCATAATGTCATGCCCCGCGCCGATTTGCCATAGTTATTCTGTCCGCCAGCATAGCGATAAACTCCGAGTTTGTAGGCTTGCCACGCAGACTGTGGATGGTGCTTCCAAAGTAAAAGTTCAGCACTTCTATGTCCCCTCTGTCCCACGCCACTTCGATAGCATGACGAATAGCCCGTTCCACACGTGACGCTGTGGTATCATTCATATCGGCAATGTCAGGATACAAAATCTTTGTTACTGCGTTGATAAGCGAAGGATCACTCACCACAGCCAAAATAGCATCACGCAAAAACTTATATCCCTTGATGTGTGCAGGCACGCCGATAGTCCTCAGCATATCTGTCACCATATCTTTGTTCATCATTTCTGCGGTGGTGATATTGACCATTTTCCGTCCACTGCCCGCCAATATGCGCTGTGCAAAATCCGTCACATCAAATGGCTTAAGAAAATAAAACGAAAACCCACTTTCCATCACTTCGCGTTCGATTTCTTCGTTTTGAAATGTTCCCGTCACATAAAAAACGGTATCTGCGTCAGGACAGTTTTCCATGTATTTTTTCTTCAATGAAAATGCATCCATACCCGGCATAAACACGTCTAATAATATCGCATCCGGTTTCATTTGCACTGCGTGCTGATATGCCACTATCCCATCTCTTTGGCACACTTGTAAATCAATGTTATAATCCGGCAATACATCTTTACACAGCCTACATAGTTCCGGTGATGTCTCTGTCATCAACAGCCTGATATCGCTATTCATGCTCTGCCTCCTTAATCTCAATGGTTTCGTTTTAAACATTCGACATTCGTGTTTTTACTTTACCGTAAGACAATTAAGTATACCACATCACAAAAACACTATGCAACAACAATTTATCTTCTTGATTCGACATTTTTCGACGTTTTTGTCTAAAGTTTTTTAACTATTTCGGATGAGTGCAGGCGCTGTTTAGCCTTTTGTCACAACATCATTTTCCATTTGGTAATATTCATCTTGTCTTGTGTCTGTTTTGCCTTTTTGAGGAAAATAATACACTTCCACATTTGTTCCGCCGATGTCTTCACCACGCGTAACGGCAAAATCAAAATCACGATCAGGCCCAAAAAAATCCATCATGCTGCGCTGCACATACAGCTCATACTCCGTCAACGCGCCTGCGTCGTCATAGCTTTTTATCATGTTGGAGTAAGAAGTTGGCGCTTGACCAAGGCCTTCCAGCTCTGCGTTTTTCTCTGCCAAAAACAGCGCCGCTTCAATTTGGCCGATATTTGCTTTTGCTGCCGATTCGTTTGCTTTTTGCACAGCACTATATGCCGCCCCGGCGCACAAGGAAAACACAATAACACCCACACACACTAAAATGAAAATCCACATACCTGTGGACAAATATTTCTTTTCCATATCTTGCAAAACCTTCCTCCCGTTCACACTAATTTTACAATTTATCATCTATTAGTATACCATTCGCTTCATAAATAATACTATACTGTATTTCCCATGAAAACACAATGACACACAAAGTTTTATATTATGTTATATTAATTTCCATCTTATTCACTTGCAAAAAAAGCTTAAAAAGGATATACTATACAAAGAATAGAAGATATTCTTGTCTGTTTTATGTAAAATATAAACAACTCGGAATGTTTTCTATATACAACATTTGCTTTTGCAAATATAATATGAGGGTCGCCATGCAACAATTTATTACTTACTCAATTGAGGAAACCATGGCGGTAGCTCGTCGTTTGGCTTCTCATTTACACGGTGGAGATGTTGTTGCATTCACCGGCGGAATAGGCAGTGGAAAAACAACTTTTTGTCGTGCTTTAGTCGAGGCGTTTGGTTCCGACGATCCGGTGCAAAGCCCCACATTTTCTATTGTGAACACCTATAGAGGCGATACTTTAATAGCCCATTTTGACGCTTGGCGCATAAGCACCGAAGAAGACCTTGAAACTGCCGGTTTTTACGACTATATCAGTTCCGGTGCTTTGGTACTAGTGGAATGGAGCGAAAATATATCAGCCTTTCTTCCGAAAAATTGCATCACTATAGACATTGTTATTAAGGAAGACTGCGTGCGAGCCATCACAATCAAGGGAGTGCCTACCATTTGAGCAAAACCATTTTCGCGCTGGACTCTTCAACAAAGTTCTCCGGTGCTTGCATCATGCAAGATCGGACGATTATCAGTGAGGAGCATTGTGACACAGGTTTAACACATTCACAGACCTTGCTTTTTTTGGCGCAACGTGTTTTTGAAAAAGCACAGCTTTCTCCAAGCGATATTGATATCTGTGCTATAGTGTCCGGCCCGGGCAGTTTCACAGGTTTACGCATCGGCCTAGCGCTTGCTAAGGGATTGTTTTTTTCATCTTCCACACTTATGACGCCTGTGTCCACTTTGCATGCAATAGCTGCGTGTAGTGGCATTCACGGCACTGTTGTAAGTGCGCTGGATGCACGCCGAAATGAAGTTTACTGGGCTGCGTTTTCATGTGACGAACATGGCACGCACCGCCTTACCGACGACGCCGCTGCCCCTGTTAGCGAGCTTTCTTCGTTTTTACAATCTGCCACTTCTCCTGTTTTTTTCCTTGGCGATGGCGCATATCTGTGCTATGATACTTTTGGTGATTATTCATGCGTTCAGCGCCGTGATAACACGCAGGTGTTGCCTATTGCAAGAGGCGCTGCTGTTTTAGCCGGCGAAAGCGATTCCGAGCTTATCTTACCTAAAAATACTACCCCGCGTTATTTACGTCTTTCACAGGCCGAGCGTGAACGGCGTTTGCGTCTTGCCAACACTTCACATAAGGAGGCAGACATTAATGCCTGAGCCCATTGTTTTGTCCGGCCACCCTTTAATCCGGCATAAACTCGCGCTACTTCGTGATATAAACACAGGTACTAAGGAATTTAAAGAACTGGTAAGCGAGCTTGCGATGCTGATGTGTTATGAAGCCACCAGGGATCTTTCCATTGAAGAGGTAGACGTGCAAACACCTCTCACCATGACAAAAGCGCATAAATTATCCGGTAAAAAATTGGCCTTCGTACCAATTTTACGTGCCGGGCTTGGCATGGTCGAGGGTATGTTGAAGCTGGTTCCTGCCGCCAAAATCGGCCACATCGGGCTTTATCGTGATGCTGACACTTTGGAACCTGTAGAATATTACTGTAAACTACCAAGTGACATTTCAAAGCGTGATGTCATTTTGCTCGATCCGATGCTCGCCACCGGCGGAAGCGCCAGCGATGCTATCCGCTTGCTTCGTAAACGTGGTGTGCGCAACATAAAATTCATCGGAATCATCGCCGCACCCGAGGGCTTGAAACGACTACAAGACGACTGGCCGGATGTCCCCATTTATCTTGCCGCGCTTGACCAATGTTTAAACGACCATGGTTATATCATGCCTGGGCTTGGCGATGCAGGTGATCGTATTTTCGGCACAAAATAATAACAATCTAATGCGTTATTTCAACATATAGTTAATTGGGAGTGTGTTCTTTGGTAAACAAAATTTTATCCACAATTTTGGGCTGTTTAGCCATCATTTTAGTATTACTTTTAGGCGCTATTGTAATACTGAATAATATCGCATTTTTCGGTGTACCCATCACCATCGTATTATGCGCATGCATAGGAATCTTAGTGCTGATTACCATTTCTGTAATGGTGACCGGCATATTAGACGTTGTCCGCAAGCGTCGCTTTGACGAGGAACTGCTTAACGAGCATCTCATTGAGCAAATGTTAAGTGGCGACGACCCAAAAACTTTCCGCACCGGAAAGACGGCCGCCATCAAAATCATCAAACAAGATTCTCTTTCCAACAAGCGCGGCTCCAAAAGCACCTCGGCACAAAAACGTAATAAAAAGCAGGCTGACTGGGCTATAAAGCAAGCCGCCGAAGAAAAAGAACGTCGCAAAAAGATTGAGTCAACCTCTACCGACGTGTCTGATAAAGTTGAACCTCTTCTCTCTGGTGAAGCTGTCACTTCAGCACCTGATGTCAACGCCTCGGATGTTTCTTCTACACAAGAGATAAAGCAATCTGCAGCCGACACAGAGAAAACTCAAGATATCCCGGCGGCACAACCCATAATGGGCAAGCCACTACCAAAAACAAATCCTGAATCTCCGGCGCAAGAAGATGCCCCACAGGCTGATGCTCCACCAGCTGATGCCCCACAGGCAGATGCCCCACAGGCAGACGCTCCACAAATAGACACTCCGGCAGCGCAGACAGATATTCCAGCGATCAATGCACCACTACAAAAAGGTGCACCATTGCAAAAAGGTGTTCCATTACAAGCAGCGCCCTCCATCTCATCAACACAGCAGATTCCTGCCGGCGCATCAGTTGAAAGCGCCGCCACCCTTGATCCTGCACAGCGCAAAGCTCAAGCTGTTGCCAATGCACGCAAACAAGCCGAAGCCGTTGCCGCTGCACGCAGAAGAGCCGCTCAGGCTGCTGCTCGTACACAGGCCTTTGCGCCAATAGATCCAAATAATTTACCTACATTCAACACAAATGTTATTTCCCAAATCCCCGAGATAGAGGAAAGCCAGGCCGCTCCACTTGCTTCTTCCGGCGCTTTTGAAAGCATATGGGATAAAATGCAAGTCAGGCAGTCTGCCGCACCGGATCTTACTCGTAGTAATCGCACCGCCAGCGGTGGTCGCACTCTCAGTCAAACCGCTCGCACACCATACCACACTGCTCGCACACCTGCTGTTCATCCCGGTATGGGCCGTCCGCTTGGCCAAACGGGTTCTATCCCGCAACCAATGAAGGGCCGAGCTTTAGACAAATCAAATGCCGACACATCTTCTCCCGCCAGTGCGGCTGTATCCTCCGGTAGCGCTTTTGGAAAAACCGATAGTTGGAACTACGCTCCTGCAAAGTTACCAAATGCATGGAAAAACAAAGACGAAAGCAAAAAAATCCCCGGTGACATGTCTTATGCCAGCACACATTCCATGCCTGCACTAAACGCTGACGGAACATTCAAAAACCCTGAAAAAGCTGCCGCACATGAAGCCGAAAAAAGCTCGTCTTCCGGCACTGATTCAAACAATAACTAGTTTTAAACTTCAACGAAAAACCTCGTATTCCCGGGGTTTTTCGTTTTTTTGTGAAACTTTTTCAAACCCCAACTTTTAATATGCACATATTGTCTTTATGCGTAATATATGGTAATGTATATTATATAGATGTTAATTTCACTCTTTTCACAATCCGAAATTTTAATATTCATATTGTGTACATATTTCATCTGAAAGGACACTAATATTATGACATACGAAGAAATTTTTGCCAACGTTAAAAACGCTGTAAAAGATGCAGATTTAAGTAATATTCATGAAAGGTTAGTTTACCAGTTCACCATCACCGGCGAAGGCGAAGGAAAGTTTTATGCCGAGATTGCAGACGGCACTTTAAAGCTCGAGCCTTACGACTATGTTGATTGCGACGCTGAATTTGTGGCCAATTCCGACACTTTACTTAAACTTTTAAATGGTCAACTAAACCCAATGCTGGCTTTTACGCTTGGCAAACTGAAAGTTCATGGTAACATCGAAAAAGCTTTGAAGCTGAAAGACATGTTAGGCGGCTAGTCTATCTCACATGGTCAAGGTGTCCTGTAAAATCACACAAAGTAGTCTGATGATTTTTTATACCCCTTGGAGATATTAATGAAGCAAAAAATCTTTAAAAGCTTAAATAACATATTAATATTCGTCATTATATTGTTTTTGCTACTCTCCATTTTTCTGGTTGGGTTGTTTAACAAACTCATTGACGATCAGCTTTATGATGCTATCGACAATGAGATCAACAATATGATATCGCAGCAAAAGCTGACAATAACCACTTCTAACACCAACAATCTCAACAACCTAAAGCTGCTTGCCAACACCATAACAAAAGACCATCTTATCGACGATAACATGCAAAAATATTTAAAGTCTCAGTCTGATTACATCACCATCCACGATGTATATTTTATAGGCTTAGACGGTATCGGTGTGTCTGCAAGTGGCGATTTTTCAGATTTTTCAAGCAACCCTACGTTTTTAGAAGTTGTGTCTACCAAGGCCCCTGCTTCCTTCCCAAACGAAAATTCCGAGCTGAATAATGGAATAATGGATTTAGCTGTTCCTGTAATCATCGACGGTGCTTTACAGGGCGTTTTGCTGGGCAACAATTATGTCAATTCTGTTTTTGACCAAATTGGCATAGACCTTTATGGATTAGGCTATGTTATTATTTTAAACGGTGAGGGTGAGGCTGTTGTCAGCTCGTCCGAAGACTATATTTCAGCACAGGCACTAACCGGGCCGAACATCGAGTATCTTAACGACACATCGTTCGAATCCATCCAGCCCAGTCTCGAAAGTGGCAAAAAATGTCGTCTACATTTCACCATAGATGATGTCACAATGATTGCAGTACTTACTCCACTTGATTTTGGCGATTTAATCCTTGGTGTGGTGGTTGAAGAAGAAAAAATGCAAACAGGCATGCGCAATATCGCCGGTGTTATGACATATATCAGCATCGGATCTGCTTTTTTCTTCGCAACTTTAGCGCTTTACATACTTATTTCCAGGCGAAATACTATACGTGAGATTGAAAACGCAGCTTACTACGATACCCTTACCGGCCTGCCTAATCTGGTCAAATTAAAACGTGATATGTCGTTGATTTTAAAGGAAAACCCCGACAAAAAATACGCTATCATCAAAACAGACGTGGCTAATTTCAAGTCAATAAACGAGATGCACGGCTATGAGACCGGCAACAAAGTCTTGCGTGCATTCAAGCAAATCAGCGAAATGGCGCCTGAAAAAACACTGATTCTTGCACGTACCGGCATGGATGAATTCATTTTCTTTGCCGGAAACAATTTCCTGGAAAATCTCGACGCTTCCACTTCATTTTACGAGTCACACTTCAAACAAATCATTCCCGAGCTTGAAAACCATCATTTATCGTTTAGATACGGCCGATACTTCATTTCTCCGGGCGAGAATGACGTCGATGATATTTTCAGCAAGGTCAATTTAGCGCATACCATGGCGAAAGATAAAAAAGAATATGTCATATGGGACTATGACGACCACTATAAGCAGAAAGTACTGCAAACAACAGATATCATAAACAAAATGGATAATGCACTTGCAGCCGGCGAATTTCATGCGTTTTTACAGCCAAAATTCAACACTGTCACCAATGAAATAATTGGTGCCGAGGCCTTGGTTCGATGGATTGAAGCAGACAATAAAATGATATTCCCCGGCGACTTTATCCCTGTTTTTGAAAAAAACGGTTTTATTGTGCAGATAGACTATTTCATTTTAGACAGTGTGTGCCAGCTACTGCAAAAATGGCTAAACAGTGGTCACACGCCGGTTCCTATATCTATCAATTTTTCTCGCCTTCATTTGGCAAACTTCCAGTTCGTTGAAAACATTATCGCCATTGTGGACAAATATCATCTCCCACACAATTTGATTGATATAGAAATCACTGAAACTGTGGCTATTGAAAACAACTCTGCGCTTAAAGCCGTCATAGAAGACTTGCACGCAGCCGATTTTTCCATATCAATGGACGATTTTGGCGCCGGATATTCCTCGCTCGGCTCTTTGCGCGAGTTTGAGATTGATACGCTGAAGCTGGACAGAAGTTTTGTTACTTTTATACAAGACAACGACCGTGGCGAGCTTGTCATCGACGGCGTGGTGCGGCTGGCGAAAAGTCTAAATATGGACATCATCGCCGAAGGTGTTGAAGAAAAGCCACAAATAGACTTTTTGAAGTCTGTCGGTTGTACCATAGTGCAGGGATATTATTACGCAAAGCCTATGCCTGCTACAGAGTTCGAGGAAAAATACATACTTCTTGATAAATAGTTTCGCCTAAAACAAGCCAATTGTCGTGATGACTGGCTTGTTTTTTTTATGTTGTTGACACTTGATTATCCATTAAAGTATAATTAATATCAGTTTACTACACCAATTTTTCAGTGCTTAGTAAGCCACAAAATCTATCAAAGGGGACTTTTATGGATATTAACACCGCTATAAAAACCGGAACCACCCAGGAAGAACTTCTTGTTTTCAAGCAGTTCACAAACGATGACGCTTTTGATCTTGGTAACTTGATAGTAAAATACGGCAAAGATAACAATCTTTCTATCGCTGTTTCTATCAGGCTTTCAAACGGGTATGTTGTCTACCAGCACGGGCTTGCCGGCTCAAACTTAGGAAATCAAAACTGGATGAGAAGAAAACAAAACACTGTAAATATGTTTGGAACAAGCAGCCTTTTAGCATATTTAACCTCCACTAAAAAAAATGAGCCGCTTGAAGCTTGGGGCCTTCCGGCAGAGGACTATGTTCTTTGTGGTGGTGGTTTTCCCATTCGTGTTGAAAACTGTGGCGTAGTTGCTTGTGCTACTGTTTCCGGCCTAACACATTATCAAGACCACAGTGTTTTAATCGAGTGTATCTCCGAATACCTTAATATTTCCGATGTTCCTGAAATAACAGACGTAAAAATACCATAAGCGACGAGTTCGCTCATCTTAACAAATATCCCCCGGCTTCACGCCGAGGGATATTTTATATTATTCAAACACATATACATTTTCTAGCCATCTAAAAGCTGTCTGTATATCTCAAGATCTTTTTCTGTAAACACGTTAAACACCACTTTGTCTATCGCATCGTTAGCTTTCAGAAATTCAGACACAGTTTTAGTCGCAATCTCTGCAGCTTCTTTTTGCGGAAAGTGAAACACGCCTGTCGATATACAGCAAAAAGCGATAGACTTTACATTGTTTTTCGCCGCTACTTCAAGGCATGCACTGTAACAATCTGCCAAAAGATCTTTATCTTTTTGTCTTAATTTTCCCGAAATAATCGGGCCCACTGTATGCACCACATACTTTGCAGGCAGGTTATATGCAGGCGTGATTTTTGCACCACCTGTTTTTTCCTCGTGTCCTTGCTCTTTCATCAGCTTACTACATGCCAGCCTAAGCTGCACACCGGAAAGCGTGTGGATAATGTTGTCGATGCAAGAATGCATCGGCTGAAAACACCCAAGCAATGCAGAATTTGCGGCATTTACAATAGCATCTGCTTTCAGCGTGGTAATATCCCCCTGCCATAAGCAAATCTTATCGCTAAACTTTGTGACGGGCAACGCATCCACATCCACTACACCGCGGTTTTCTATCTCGGTTTTCAGATACGCATCCTGCACATTTAAAAAGTCATCACTCACAGGGTTTGCCGGCCTCACATTAAACAACGACCTCAGCAAATCTTTCTGCTCGTCCTCACTTTTAGGAACATCCACACCTTTATATCTAGGGTTTTCACAAAGCAAATACTCTATTAAATAAAGGCGTTTTTCTTCTTGTGTCATACCACACCCGCTCACTCATTAAAGCTCCAACTTCATATAAATTGCGTCCTCTATTGGGTTGTCATTATATGGCTCAATCTCGTAAAACCCGTGTTTTTTATACAGTTTCACAGCACTTTGTAATATCGGCACTGTGTCGAGAACCATGCTTTTATACCCGATTTTTCTCGCTTCATCAATAGTTCTTTGCACCAGCCGGCTTCCTATTCCCTGCTGTGTGAATTCTTCTCTAACATACATCCTTTTCATCTCACACGTGACATCGTCCAGCTTCTTAAACGCGACACACGCAGCCGGCTTTGAGTCTTTGTAAGCAACATACAGCCCACCATGTGGCGCGCCATATAGCTCTGAAAGGCGCATCAATTCTTCATCGTAGTTCTGATTTTTCAAGCATGCCACAAAACTCTCGTCCAGCCTCATCAGCATGTCTGTATACTCCGAAAACAGCTTTTTCACATCTTCAAACATGCCATGTGCCTCTTTTATTTCAATGCTCATATCATCCTTACCTGCTTCATCCACAAAATCACTTTGCTTTTTTAGGCTTATCAATTTCGCCGGCAAGCTCAAACCCTTTTTTTGCCAGCACCACCGCCACTATTTCGTTTATCACCGCCGCTGCCGCAATAGTTCCTTTGACAATAACCGCAGACGGCTCATCAAACGTATTCAACGAGCTTATGGCCATGCCGGAAAAAATCAGCGATACCCCGGAATGTGGCAGCAATGTAAGCCCTAAATATTTTTTCACGTTACTTGATGCCCCTGAAACTTTAGCACCTAAATAAGTAAACAGATATTTTCCCAACCCTCGAGATAGTATATATACAAATGTCAATACACCTGCATTATATATCAATTTATAGTCAAGTGGTGCGGCTGTGTTTAAAATTATCACTACAATAGCAAAAGAAACTATCGGCATACACGCCCTATACACATGGTTTATCACTTCTTCGCCCGCCACATTTGTCAGGGTAACAAACATCGCCAAGCCCACCATCATATAGTTCATGGACGGCTCGGGTAACACATAGTTATCGACTACATACGCAATACCGTATGCCGCCAAAATCACACCTATGGTCAGCACACGATATGCCGTCTTTGAATATCCTGGTTTATATATTTTACTTATAGCAAACCCCATGCCCGTACCCATTATTAGTGGCAGTCCTATGTTCATTGCCACAGCAAATATCGGGGAAATGGACGTACTGGCGCCCATAGACGCCACATATGCGTTGACCGAGAAAAACACAGCAAACGCAACAACATCGTCTAAAATAGCTATTGGTACAATAGATTTTGTCAGCTCGCCCTTTGTTTTAAACTCGCTAACAATAGAAAACACCGGCGCAGGCGCTGTCGCCAATGCCACTGCCCCGAAAATAAGCGCCACATAATATGGCACTCCCATGAAATAAAACACAACGCCAAACAAAAGCGCCACTGCTAAAAATGTGCCAAGGGATTCAAACATTGTGATGGTGATAAGCTGTTTTCCATAAGATCGTATATTTTTAAACACCAGTTCCTTTGCCAGCATCAATCCCATAGAAAGCTCTAAAATCTGCAAGAATATATGATACCATTCACTGTTTATCACGTCATACGAAAGCACATCTAGCGCATATGGTCCCATCACCATTCCCGCCAGCAAAAATCCCAATATTGCCGGCATCCTGATTTTGGTGATAACTTTGCCCAGTATTTTTGCCACTATTATTGCCACTACCAGCCTTGCAATTAAAATCAATAAATCTACCATCAAATTTTTCTCCGAGTTTCTCTAATGCGTTTTTAGTATATATGTTGTATATTATCATATTTTTCATTATATAACAATAAACAAGTTGTTAATACCGCTATTAATTTTTGTCATCTCGTCTTTTAATTGCCGACATACTATTACCATATATGCCCAGCAAAAACACCACCCGAAAAGGTGGTGTTTTGGTGGAAGTTAAGGAACTCGAATCCCTGACCCCTTGCACGTCAAGCAAGTGCTCTACCAGCTGAGCTAAACTTCCATGTCGACTATATTATCATAATATAAATAACTGCTAAATGCAAGACTCCTGGTAAGTTTTTTTAAAAAACTGTTGCAAATAACTAGAACATAAAATAGAGATGTGTTATACTAATATAAGTAATATTTTGTGGAAGGGTTGACTGTTATGATCGTTTCTGATAAGTCGTTGAAAGTTTTAATGGATGCAGGACAGCTGTGTATCTCACCGATGGAGGAGCATCAAATCCAGCCGGCAAGTGTAGATATTCGTATCGGGGATTCTTTTTGCGAAATGCAAACCACACAAAGCGGTGATCCTATCGAGATGAACAGCAAGGTTGAATATAACATGATTCACACAAACCGGTATGTTATTGGGCCCGGCGAGTTTGTGCTTGCCACTACTATGGAATATTTCAAGCTTCCGGATAACCTCACAGCATTTGTGGAAGGTCGTAGTTCTATCGGACGGCTGGGGCTTTTTATCCAGAATGCCGGTTGGGTCGATCCCGGTTTCGAAGGCGAAATCACCTTAGAGCTTTTCAATGCCAGCGTTAATAGTATTGTGCTTGAAACAGGGCGCAGGGTTGGGCAGATGGTGTTTGCTCAGCTTGACAGAGACGCCGAAAACCCCTACAGAGGTAAATATCAAGGCCAGCGTGGTGCTGTGGGTTCACGTATCGATCAAGATTCGGATTTTTCAGAATAGCAAAATATTATTTGATAAAAAATATTAAAACAAGATAAAATCATTTGCAATTTTTATTATTATGTGGTATACTTTTAAGGTACCGTTTTGAAAGTGTGTTTTATCTTGTGTTATATGCAGGTGTAGTTCAATGGTAGAACTCCAGCCTTCCAAGCTGGCCACGTGGGTTCGATTCCCATCACCTGCTCCAGCAGCCTGAGGCTGCACCCAATCGGCACCGAGTGA
>CAYJIC010000035.1:0-17662 GCA_964370155.1 uncultured Oscillospiraceae bacterium | reverse complement strand
GCCTTAACAAAGAGGATAAAACACTTCATTTGTCAGGCGGCGAAAAGCAAAGACTGATCACAGCTACAACGCTGGCGCTTAACTCCAAGATAATAATCTTAGACGAGCCACTTGCCAACTTAGATAAGCCGGCATCAATACTGTTATTGCAAAAACTCAAACATCTAAAAGACAACGGGTATGCCATTATAATTATTGAGCACCGGCTGGATATGGTAATTGATTATGTAAACGAGCTATATCATGTGGCAAACGAGTCAGTAATAAAAGTGGATAACCATCACGAATATATATTGTCCAGCAGCGTGAAAATACAAGATATTTGCCCTGAAAAAGAACGCAAAGACGTGCTGTTTGACATTAAAGACTTAACATACACAGTCCGAAACAAGACTATTATTGACAACTTAAATTTAACTATTTATAAAGGCGAAAGAGTGGTGATCCTTGGCGACAACGGCCAAGGTAAAAGCACATTTACAAAGTTACTTGCAAGGCTAATTAAGGCAAGTGGTGGCAGTATCTCTCAAAACCTAAATGTCAAATTCCCAAAAGAAAAAGGCAACAAGCAATGGTTTAAGGAAGTTGCTTATGTGTATCAAAACCCAAACTATCAATTGTTTATGGCAACAGTGGAAGATGAAATTTTATTTTCGGCACATTCTGTTGATTATGCGCAAAAAATTGTTGATATGCTTGATATAGAACCACTTTTAGATAGACATCCACATTCACTTAGTGAAGGACAAAAAAGAAAAATCGGCGTAGCCACAATGCTTTCCATGAAGCCAAAAGTAATCGTATTTGACGAGCCAACCGTGGGGCAAGATTACACATCACTGAACAACTTAGTTCATATAATCAACACCATTCACGAGGAAGAAAACAATACAATCTTAACAATCACGCACGACATAAGATGTGCTGAAGCCTTGGCAGATAAAGTGATTATCATAGAAAAAGGAAAGATAAGCAAAGTCGGTGGAAAAGAACTTGTGAAACAATATTTCAACAAGCTATGATTATATGCAAATAAACGTATGCTCGTGTAAACACTTTGCAATATTGCACAAAATAAAAATCCACCAGCAAAGCTGGTGGTATTGCAAAGGCGCCTATAAGGCGCGGTTACAGACCGCAAGTCTATTCTACATCAAAAGGAGTTTTTTTATTTTCTTCGTCGCTAAAGCTCTTTTCGCTCCACCGACATAGTCGGTTATTGTTCACATAATAAAGAAGGTTTGTTTTCACTAAAAAAGTGAAAACAAACCTTCTTTTACTGCGGCCAGTTAATCGCCTCTGTTTTTGGCTTTGACATACTGATGCCATATGTTCCTTTTTTGGTGCACTTCACAGATATAGTTATAATCTGATTTTGGAGCAATTTTGATATTTACTCAGCTTCAGCTTTAGTGCGAGGTAAGAGTCTGTTATCTTCTCCGATACGCAGAGTAGGAGCATATGCTACCTCCCATGCATACCCGTCCGGGTCAAGAAAATATCCCGAATACCCGTCATATCCGCCCCAATCTTTCCACTGGGGAGTTTGATGTGCTGTAGCACCCGCCGCAAGAGCACGAGCATATAAATCATCAACTTCTTGTGCGCTGGCACCGTTTACCGCCATGGTAAATCCCCGATAACTTGCTTTAGGATCTACCGGTAAAAGTGCATCTTTGGCCAAAAAGTCATATGTAACAAGGCCTATGGCTATGTTTGTGCTCAGCATAAATGTGCACATAGCCGGGTCGGAATCGGGAGAACACTCCCATCCCATTGCCTCATAAAAAGCAATAGCTTTATCTAAATCATCCACGCCCAAAGTAAACATAGACACACTTTTAGCGTCACATCCGGGTAGTTTTTGTTCTGCCATGATATACCCTCCTTTATGTTAGCACTCTGCTTTAAAGTCACGAATTTTTTGAGACATTGCGGGCAAGTCCTCTTGCAACTTCAAAATAGCACTACCAATAAATATACCATCGGCACCTGCTTCTTTTGCCATCTTAGCATCTTCTGGTGTGTGAATACCAACGCCGCAATATATAGGACGAGTGATGCCCTCTGCACGCAGTCTTGCGATACAATCTTTCAGTGTTGGGTACTCGGGATGAATCATCCCCTCGGTGGGTTTTCCTTGCATGTAAACAAACCCGTTCGAGTTTTTGGCGGCTTCCACTTCTTCTTGAGGCATTTGGAACTGGATATAGCAGCTTACTTTGATGCCACTTTCGATTATTTTTTCTTTGATTTCAGGATGCTTTAGGCCTACCAAAATCATATCTTCAAAAGCATTTTCCTTGCAAAAGTCCAAAAAGGTTTCTAGACCTATTTCTGTAATAGTGTCTTCGTATGCAAGCAAAAGAAAATTTGTGTCGGGCAAAAGGCGCTTTGCTTCGGCCATGCCGTCCATATATGCTTTGTAGTCACCGCAAGCATCCAGCGCCTTGTGCATACGGTCGGCAAGATAGGGGCTTTCTAAGTAAGGATCGTGTGCGGGAAAGTCTATTTCAATAACATCGCAACCTGCCGCAACATAGTGCTGCGCCATTTCGATACTTGACGCAATGGTGGGGTACCCGTTTGAAAGATAACAAATCAATTCCATATTAAATACATCCTCTCATTTTCCGTAATATGCCTGGCGTAGTAGTGCTGCAAACCCATCTTCGTCAGGAATGATTGGGTTTGTTTTTGTGCAACCATCGGCTTTTGCCATGCTTGCCATTTGTGCTACTTTGGCTTCAAATTCCTCGGCATTTGGGATATGTGCCGACAGTGTTTTTGCAATACCCAGCTTTTCGTTCAGTGTTGTCACAATTTCTACCATGTCACCGCCACCTACAAGCGCGGCTACTTTATCATAGCGGCTTTTTGCCTCTTCGTTTTTGCTGTTGTATGCGATAACATATGGAAGCAAAATGGCGTCGGCAAGGCCGTGGCTCATGTGGAATATGCTACCTATAGCGTGCGCCATGCTGTGTACAATACCCAGTGACACATTGGTGAACGCCATTCCGGCTATCATGGACGCATTCAGCATTATTTCGCGTGCCTTTATGTTTTCGCCATCATTATATGCAACCGGCAGCCACGTATAAATATCCGCTACTGCACGCTCTACAAAAACATCCGAGATATAGTTTGCACGGTTTGATACCAGCGCCTCGAGCGCATGGGTCATAGCGTCCATACCTGTTTCCGCTGTGATTTTAGGCGGCATGGAAACGGTCACTTGTGGGTCGCAAACTGCAATATCAGGCATCATCTCCATGTTGCCAAGGCCATGTTTGATACCATCATCGTCTGTAATTACAACAGAGCGTGATACCTCGCTTGCCGTGCCTGCCGTGGTGGGGATACAGCAAAAACGAGCTTTAATGCGCAGTTTTGGGAACGGATTTGCATTTAAAACTGACTCAAGAGTCGTGTACTGCGGATACTCATAGTATACCCACATCATTTTTGCGGCATCCATGGGACTACCACCGCCCAGCGCCACAATTAAATCGGGTTCAAAGTCTGTCATGGCTTTCACGCCACGCATTACTGTTTGAAAGCTTGGGTCCGGCTCTACACCGCGAAAAACCTCTGTTTGTGCGCCACCGTCTTGCAAATGTTTTTCTACCATGGCAAGTGCGCCGCTTTTTTCCACGCTGGCGCCACCAATGACTATCATTGCACGTTTTGCACCTACATCTTTTAAAAATGCAGCGCATCCTTCACCGAACATCAACTGGCTACCTGCCAGCTTCATGGGTCTCATCATAATTTTTTCTCCTATTTGCGGGACACTGCCCTCGCATTATTCATATAACTCTAAAGTTAAAGCAAATTATCGGCCAAGGCCAGCCAAAACATCACGTACCATAGATCCCGAAATAGGATTGCTTAACACGCCACCCTCTTTAAGGCTACTACCGATGATAGCACCATCGGCAATTTCAAGCTGAGAAGCAATATTATCTTTTGATACACCGCTGCCTGCAATGACAGGTATATTTACCACCTTTTTGACACGCTCTATCATCTCAATAGGTGTTTCAAGTCCAATCAAAGAACCTGTCACAATAATACCATCCGCGCCGCACTCAGCCGCTGTTTTTGCACTTTGCTCTATGCTCACGTGGGTTAGCACCATGTTAGTGTGTTTCACCTGAATATCGGCCAGTAGCATAACATTTTCGGCTTGTAGCTGTTTGCGATAAAGCATGCATGCACGAGCGCAAGGGTTGATAATGCCGCCATAGAACTCTACAGTGTCCACGAATACAGGCACACGAATAAACTGTGCCCCTGTTGCAATAGCAATAGCAATATCTGCTTCATAGTCGCAGAAAGCCGCATCCACACCAACAGGAATGTTTACTGCATCTTTTACCTTTTGGGTTGCCACGGTAAGTACAATGCGCTGTACTGTGTCAAGTGTCACATTAAATGGGCCATCGCCCATGTTTTCCACAATAACGGCATCTACACCCGATTCTTCCAGCGTACGAGCATCTTGAACTGCTTGCTCATATATGCGCTCTAGGTTTCCGTCATATTCAGCCGTTCCGGGTAATGGCAAGCAATGTACCATACCGATAACAAACTGCTTTGAAAGCCCCAGTGTTTCTCTGATATCCATAAAGTTTAGTCCTTTCAAATATTATATATCGTACGCGCAAATACTTTCAAGCGCCACACGGCAAAGCAAATCTTCTGCATCTGTGCGCTCTTGCCCACGAAGTACGTCTTTTAGGTTTTCAAGCACCGTGACCATCAGCACAGCGGCTGTGGGAACTTTCATAAGACGCCCCACCGTAAACATGCACGCGCTTTCCATGTCTATGCCTGAAACACCAAGCGCACGTAGTTCGTCATACACCGGCTGCATGTCAAGCCCTCTCTCCAGCGAAAACTTGCTGTCGTGCATCTGCGTGTAAAAACCGTCCATAGTGCAAGAGATTCCGTTTTTACTGCGTTTGTCGTGAGATTTTACAACATCGTTTATAACATTTACAAGACTAAGGTCTGCAACTGCCGGAAAGCTTTCCTCCACATAAGTTTTGCTGGTAGATTCACGCCTCATGCTTCCTATCGGCACAAGAAACTGGCCCAGCATATCGTCGTCCATCGCCATAACTGTACCCATGCGCATGGCAACTTTCATGCCACACTCGTACATTTCCTCCATGGCAATAGCGGCAGTAGGCGCGCCCATTCCTGTTGATGTAGCAGTGATGCGTTGGCCTTTGTATGTTCCTGTTATTGTGTTAAACTCGCGCAAAAAAGCCACGTCTTGCACGTCATCAAGGTATTTTCTAAGTACGTTCACACGCCAAGGGTCGCCTGAAAACAGAACTTTTGGTGCAATAGTTTCTGTGGTTCCACCCATATAAAGTGTTGCCATTGTTTTTACCTCCGTATACTCTATAAATATTCTTTTGAAAACTTCTCACAACGTGCTAATAGTTCTTCTTCACTTGGTGCGCCTGTGCAGCATCCTTCTTTTTCAACAATGAAAGACGACAAAACTGTGCCAAGCTGTGCACACTGGGCAGGGGTTTTTTCTTTAAACCATCCGTACAAAAACCCCGCTACATATCCGTCTCCCGTACCTGTGGTATCTGCAACTGTTTCTGTGGGACAAATGGGTACCGTGTCACACACCACTTCTCCTGATGTATCCTTTGTATAACAGCAACTTCCCTCTTTACCCAAAGTGGTTATAACAGCTTTCGTGTTACCATTATCTAGCAGTTTAAGCATACTTTCGCCTGTTATGCCCTCTATGCTTTCTCTTTCCACTTCGTTTGTGAAAATAATGGCGCAGTAAGATAGTAGCTCCAGCAAAAAGTCTTTTGGGAAAGCGTCGAAATCGCCTTTCATGCTGAAAACAAGCGGAATGTTGTTTCGCTTGCATCCCTCGAAAAACAGGCGATTGTCGGCATAGCTACCCACCGAAATAAGGCCCATTTTACCTTGCCTGAATAAATCGTCGGAAAGATCCTGTGCATACTCGCCATCCATAGCGCCCGGATAAAACAGCGTTATATGTTGGCCCATGTTGTCTTGTACCAAATAGCAAAGCGATGTGCGCTCGTCTTCCACCATAGTTGTGGCCGAAAGGGGAATATTTGCCTCTTCAAGAAAGTTTTTAAAGCCAATTTCCTCCCAGTCACTTCCTACGCGCATAACAGGAAGTGCACGGCACCCTACTTTACAAAGGTTATGGGCAATGTTTACAGAGCATCCACCGTATTGAACGTCGGCACTTGTTTTATTTTCCACCAAAGAAGTAAATCCCACTTTGGCAGGTGTTTTGATTTTCACAATGCGGTCCATGCTAACATATCCGCTTGTGATAATATCGAATGTTTTTTCCATTAAAGCTCCCCGCCTTTCAGCTTGGCAAATAGTTCCTCAGACGAGATGACACTGCCCATGTATTTGCGCATATCTTCCAAATGCACCTCGTTTACCGTCTCAGAGTCGGTAGCAACACAGTCTCGCACCACAATAGGCCAATATCCTAAAAAGTGTGCGTCGGTCACAGTGGCCCTTATGCAGCAGTTTGTCTTTGTGCCTACTACAATAAGGTTTTCTACTTTATGCTCTGATAACACCATGTTGACATCAGTGCCAAAAAAAGCACTAAAACGTCGTTTTTTTATGACGTAATCTTTTTCATAGTCCACAGGAAGCATCGGGTCCAGCTCGTCTCCGCCTGTTCCCTCAATGCAACACTGCCTCATATTTTGAAGATTGTGATCTAGCTTTCCTTTTCGATAGCTGTGCTGCATGAAAATAATAAGTATATCGTGCTTGCGGCACTGCTCTATAACATCTACAATGCGAGGTAGTACCTCTCTGTTTTGAGGGTAGAAAACCGCGCCGTCGGCCTGGGTGAAATCACGTACCATATCCACCACAATCAAGGCTGTTTTAGGCATATCTCATCACCTTTCCGTTGCTTAGTTTATACTCTTTCGCGCTTGTGATATTTACACACAGCGTGAGCGTACTTTTTTGTTTTTCAAAACCGAAACAACTGCCAAAACTACCACCATTACCACATAAGGAATAACATCAAATAAGGTGGCGGCAGGCCCTGCAAACAGGCCCATGTTTATGGCAAGCGACCTTGCCACGCCAAACAAAATGGCGTAAATGCTACTGGCAAGCGGTGCGCCGCGCCCACAATATATGGCAGCAATGGCGATAAACCCACGTCCAGCCGTCATGTTGTTGGTATATAGTGCCAGTCTTTCCAGCGATAAGTTTATGCCTGCAAATGCGCAACATACCGAGCCGATAAGAATAGCTATCATCTTATACTTCCATGTGGGAAGACCCAAGCTTACAGCGGCGTCTTCGTTTTCACCAACCACACGCACATGAACACCAAAACGGGTACGATACATAAGAACACTCATGATACCAATAGTGATAAAAGCAAGGTAAGTAAGTGGTGGATGTCCGCTTAAAATAGAGCCAAGAAACGGAATGTCTTCTATAATAGGAATATTAATCTTGAAATCATTAACATTGGCCCACGACAGGTTTAAGTTTGGCAGTTTCATATACTGCAGTATAAAACCCGCAATGGCCGGAACCAGCATGTTAATGGCAAGGCCGATTATGATAACATTACCTTTGCGGTTAACACTCATATATGAAAATACCATGCCCAGTATTACGCAGCCCACAACAGCGGCAAGATAGCCAAGCAAAATATTACCTGTAAAGTGAGGAACCAGCACCGCCAAAAACGCCCCGGCCATCATCATGCCTTCCAGCGAAATGTTTAGCACATTTGCCTTGTATGCATAAATTCCGCCAAGCACGCACAGTAAAATAGGAGTGGTATGATAAACAGAGTCGTATAAAAACGTTTCAATCAAGTTCATACATTAGCCCTCCTCTTTCTTTGCAGCTTTAGAGCGCTTGCCGCGAATGTTTTGTAAAATACCGTACCGCTCGTTCAAAAACTGAACCGCTAGGAACAAAATTATAAGACCTTGAACTACAGCTACAATTTCTTTTGGAACACTTGTGTACATGTTGATATTATCAGAACCTGCTTTTAGTGCACTGTAAAAAATACCGGCGACTAAAATACCCACAGGAGAATGCCGCCCAAGAAGCGCAATAAGCATTCCATCCCAGCCTATACCGGGACTTCCCGAAAATGCCAGCGTGTACCTAAATTCTTCGCTAAGCATATGCCCTGTGCCGGCAAAGCCTGCAATAGCGCCGCTTAACAGCATTAGAATCATGATTTTACGCCTGGTGCGAAGCCCGGTGGCCTCGGCAAACATAGCGTTTTTACCCATGGCTTCTATGGAGTAGCCCAGCACTGTTTTTTTCATCATTACCGCTACCAGTATGAAAACAACAACCGCAATTATTGAAAACATTGTCAGCCTGCTGTTGCCTATACGCACAAACATTGCACTTTCCATAACAGTGGGTGTACTTACATAGCCACTGCCTGCGTCACGGAACGGTCCCGACGACAAATACTCAAGCACTCTTATCATGCTGTAGTTTAGCGTAAGTGTAACAACCATCTCATCCACACGCAAATACGCACGTAAAAGCGCCGGAATAAGCGCAAAAAGCATACCACATACAATGCCTGTCGCAAAACACAATAGCATGTGAGGCACAGTCGGAAGTCCTTGCACATAAGCACCTACAAGTCCTGCCATAAAGCCACCAAATACCAGCTGGCCCTCTACGCCCATGTTGAACAAGTTCGCCTTAAACGTAATGGCAATGGCAAGAGCCGCCAAAATCATGGGCGCGGCATAGTGTAGTGTTAGCGCCAGCCCCCTTACTGTGAGAAGTGAATCGCCCAGCATCAGGGAATATGCCTCAAGCGGATTTTCACCGATAATCAGTATAATAACGCTACCAATAGCAAAAGCCAGTAGCACAGGAAGTATAGAGTTTAATATTTTTGGAACAATTTTACTGCGTGCCATTATGCTCCTACCTCCTCTTGCTTTGTGCCTGCCATTAATAGTCCTATAGTGGCAGTACTTGTATTTTTAGGATCTACTTCACCGATAATTTCGCCTTTATACATAACCCCTACACGGTCAGACAGGCTCATTATTTCGCTAAGTTCGCTTGAAATCAGCAATACTGCAAACCCGGCATTGCGAAAATCAAGTAGTCGCTGGTGGATAAACTCAATAGAGCCCACATCCACCCCTCGAGTAGGCTGACACGCAATAATAAGTTGTGGTGTCGATTCAAACTCGCGCGCAATGATGATTTTTTGTGCATTACCGCCCGAAAGCTGGGATACATTGCCAAATTCATCGGCGATACGAATATTGTATTTTTCAATATATTCACGACAACGTTTTTGCATTGCACGACCGTTGAGCACACCTGCTTTTGAAATTTCTTTGTCGCCAAGATGGCCTGCCGCACAGTTTTGGGCCAGTGTCATGTCACTGCACAGCCCTTGTGCATATCTATCTTCGGGTATGATACCTATTTTTTTGTCGCGTAGCTCGTTTGCCCACAGGCCACTGATGTCTTCACTCTCAAGTGTCACTTTGCCTGCTGTGGCCTCCATCATTCCGGTAAGCACACGTACAAGCTCACTTTGGCCGTTGCCCTCCACGCCGCAAATGCCATATACCTCGCCTTTGCACACGTGAAAATCCACCCCACACAGCACCTCTTTACCACGCTCGTTGGTAGTGCGCAGGTTTTCCACCTTGTAAGTGGGTACATCACCACACACAGGTCCATCGACGTTTGACACAGTAAGTACCACATCACGTCCCACCATCTTTTGGGCAAGCTCCACCTCGTTTGTCTCGGCCGTGATAGCATGATCTACCACCTTGCCTCTGCGAATAACAGTCACGCTATCACTAAGCGCCATAACCTCGCGTAATTTGTGAGTGATAACAATAATAGTTTTGCCTTGGTCTCGCAAATGACGTAAATTTTCAATAAGCCAGTCCACTTCTTGCGGTGTTAACACACTTGTTGGCTCGTCTAAAATTAAAATATCCACATTGCGATATAGCATTTTTAAAATTTCCACTTGCTGGCACAGTCCCACCGAAATGTTTTCAATTATATCCATGGGGTCCAGCTGGAAATGATATTTCTCAATTAAATGTCTAACTTTTTCTATCTCGGTGGCAGTGTCAATTATAGGGCTTTTGAAGTTGCCCCATTTTTTCGGTATCTCCACACCAAGCAAAATATTTTCATATACCGTAAGGCTTGGCACAAGCTTAAAGTGCTGGTGCACCATGCCGATACCTTGCTTCATAGCATCTTGCGGACTGCGAAAATGCACCGGCTTATCGTTTACATATATTTGTCCGTCAGTGGGTTGCAACACACCGTACAGCATGTTCATCAGCGTGCTTTTTCCCGCACCGTTCTCGCCGACTATACACTTTATTTCTTGCTTTTCAACACTAAAGTTGATTTTATCGTTTGCACAAAATGTATCAAACATTTTTGTTAAATCTACTGTTCGTATGGCACTCATATCATCTACTCCCATCGCAGATTTGTCGAAAACAGGTTGCTACTTTTTATAAAGAACTGCCCGCTTTGCCAAATATCAAAGCGGGCAGTTATTCAGCTACAAATTATTGTGTGATAACACGAGGAGTTGAAGCAGGGTCAAACTCTTCGCCGATTTGAGCATTCACTACATCAATGCTTCCATCTTTGATGCCCTCTGCGGCTGCATCAACTTTTTCCACAATTTCAGCCCAAACAGTTTCATCTTGAATCACTTTGCTTATTTCAGAAAGATCTGTGATGCCTGTTGCGCCTGAAGCTAGGTCATAGTTTTGAAGATTGTCAAGATCATCATATGTGCCGTCGATAAGAGCACGTGTGATCAAATCAACCGGTACGCTTGTGGTTTTCAGCACACTTGTGATAACAAAACCGGGTTGTTGTGCATCTAGGTTTGCATCGGTTTGCACTGAAAGTTTGCCTTCTTCTTTAGCACGTGCGGTGATGCCATCGCCTACAACGCCTGCATCCGCAAACACAACATTTGCGCCGTCTGCGTACATGGTGCCTGCGCTGGTGTTACCTACAGCAGGATCAACAAATCCGGCATCATATTTTGCATAGTAGTTGTAATCAACATCATACTCTTCTGCGGCTGCGTTGATACCCATCATGTAACCATAAGAGTATACACGGATACCGGGAGAGTCTGTGCCGCCGATAAATCCAATGCCACGGCTCTCATCCAGTGGGGTGAGATTGTAGCCATCGCCAAACAGTACATCTTGGTTTTCATTCATGTGTACCGCGAGATATCCTGCAAGATAAGATGCCTCGTTCACATTGAACATAGCTGCGATAACATTATCAAACAACACTTCACCGTTTTCATCAACATTTGGGTTGTCATTGAAAATAACGAACTTAGTGTCGGGGTATTGTGCAGCAATAGGATCTGCGCCGCCTACGCCTTTGATAAGTGCATCAAAGTCATATTCAAGGCTGAAGATAAGATCATAACCGTCTGCAGCCATGGTCTCAAGAGCTTGAGCAACACCGTTTGCAGGTTCTACAACGTTGTGCTCGAAGCCAAATTCTGCGCTAAGCTCGGCCAGTTTGTCCACAGCAGCTTTATTGTAGCCATTGTCGTTTGCGCCCGATGCGCTGGTGATAAAGCCAATGCGTAAATCAGAAGACGCTCCGCCTTCAGCAGGTGCAGTTGATTCTGCAGTTGAGCCCACGGCAGATTCTGCGGGAGCTTCTTCACCGCTACCACCACATGCAGCAAGGGCCAATACCATACACAAAACCAGTGCAAGACTTAAAAGTTTCATTCCTTTTTTCATTGTACACACTCCTTTTTTATTGTTGCTCGGCCTGCATTTTGCTTGCTCAAAACACAAACCCCACATAACTTGGACGTTTATTTGGTACACATACCGCCCAATTTATATCAAAACGAGGTTGTCAAACCCCAGTGTACCCGAAAATAATACTACAAAATATACGACAACACGCTTATACTCTAAAAATCAACGTACCTGATCGATGTGAAATTTAAATTTATCACTACGATAATAACACTTAAATGTTTCAATAGGACACTCTTTTCCAGCTATAATGCCGTATGTAACACACTCGAAAAGTATAATAGCCACTCCATTTGGCACATCTAAATACTCGCTAATTTCATCATGGGCTATAATTGCTTCTATATTACGTTTAGCCCGAACAATCGGAATATTATAGGTTTTTTCCAGCACATCATACAGCGATTCTTGCTCGAAGTCGTGTTTTTCAATTCCTTTAAGATATTTATACGGCAAAAATGCAGTAGTATAGTTTATGGGCTCGTCGTCTGCATAATATACGCGTGACAAGCGAAATACAAGCTCACCATTGCCAAGATTTAGCTTTCTGCTACGTTTGTTGTCCGAGGGGATAATCTCGCTGCGCAAAACCTTGCGGCTGGGTGTCATGCCCAGCTTTTGAACATCTTCCGTGCAACTTGTAATGGATATAAGACTTTGACTGTTTTGATCCCCTTTAACAAAAGTTCCCCTGCCTTGTACTTTATACAGATATCCCTCTTGTCCAAGTTCTTCCACCGCTTTACGAACAGTAATTCGGCTAACATCAAACAAAGTCATCAAATCGCGTTCGCTTGGTATCATAGTACCCACAGCAAACTCGTCTCTTTCTATCATCTCTATAATGGCACGCTTCACAATATAATATTTGGGCGCGTTTAAAGGTTCCATATTTCCTCCAAATCACTCATTATGTCAAGGTGGTCATAACAAGTTCATGTGTGTATTTTAAATCTTTAAAACATAAAAGTCAATAAACGAATCTACCAAATATTGACAAAATATTTGGTGCTTATTGCTACATTTTGTTATTTATAACTATCGACATCCCTTCGATTCTTTAAAATTTTTGCAATGTTATGTCATATTTTTACTCTTGCTGTACAGAACTATCATGCATTTATTAAAACTCAAACAATATATCTCCTTATCTTTTTATTTTCTTAAACACTTGAGAAAGCAACTAGTAAATCAAATTAGGCATTTTGAATTCGTCATGCATTTTGCTTTATCTGTTATACTTTTTCTTCATCTAAAAGCCAAGAAAGTATATTCAATCTTGATAACAATAATATAACACAAAATAATCGCAGTCACCATGCAAAAATGAAACATCAGCATTTGCATCAATGTTTCAAAAGGCTCGTTTTCGTCTTTAATTTTGGCTGAAGCCAAGCGACGGTGATATCAAAGCCGTGCAAGGTGACACTGGGCACTCGCAGATAAGCATGGTGAGGGACGTCTACTCGCACATCATCGACGATAAAAGCGCGCAGCTGTTAGAGCTTATCAGTCAGTCGCCCGAGCTTTCCGAGTTCATTGAGGCGTTGCCTGTGTTTGTTGCAGCTACAACACGAATCGGAGCATCATCATGGTTTATAATCGATAGCTTCACAATAATATTCATATTATGTATAGTTTTAATAGGAGCTATTCTCCCAATTTCTAACGCTATTGACGAAGCAGAAGCCGAGAGTTAGCCATAATATGAAGCGCTGATCAAGAACAAACACTGAGGCTGGTAACAAAAAATATCACATCCAAATGTACAATTCATACATCTGCTATCATAAAACAAATAATAAATCAACAAGCCTTGGAGCCCTAAGTTTCTTTACTCATATTGATTATTATGATATAATTTCGAGAGGTTTTTAGAAAAATCAACGTATTAAAAAAACAAAAATTATATGAACGATGGCGTTGCCCATACAGAGGAATAAAATGGAAGAAAAAAAGCCAAGAAAACGCTCAATAAAAAAAATCATTTTAGTGATATTCCTATCGCTACTAACGGTTTTTATACTTTTACATATTTTGCCCCAGCAAGGATATGCGGGTAGTACACACTTTATGAAAGAGTCAAACTCAGCTCCTTTAGTCATTGCTCACGGGGGTGCAAAAATCTTATTTCCCGAAAATACAGTCATGGCTTTTGAGGAAAGTTATAAAATGGGTGTTGATGTTTTGGAGGCCGATTTATGCCTTACAAAAGACAACCAATTAATAACACATCACAACATGACAGTTGATGCCACATCTAATGGTACAGGGCTTGTTAGAGATTTCAGCCTAGAGGAAATAACTGAGCTGAATTTCGGGCATAAGTTTGTTGATATTAATGCAAATATGCCATACGAGGATGAAACTTCACCTGAAGTTTTGCAAAGACTTGTTCCTATGACAGTGGAAGAAATGTTTTCTACATATGGAGAAAGTACCCGCTATATTTTAGAAATTAAAGACAGTGGTGAAGATGGCATCATTGCAGCAGAGGAGATTAATAGGCTCATAAACGAACATTCTTTGCAAGAATATGTTTGTGTTGCATCTTTTCACAAGGAAGTGATGGAACATTTTAAAGCCATTAAGCATGAAGACGTGAATATTACCACAGATTTTGATACAGCTTTTAATTTCATAGCATCAGGAATTTTCGGTCTTGATAGATTTTTGGATCATGATTATGCAGGGTTTCATTTGCCAAGTGGTTTTGGTCATATTCCCTTAGACAACAGCTTTATTATTAGCCTTGCAAGAAACAACAACATGTTTTTACATTACTGGACAATAAATGATAAAGAAGAAATGAGGCAGCTGATATTGCTTGGCTGTGATGGAATCATGACAGATAGACCCGATCTTATGCTTGAAGTTTTAGATGAACTGGGTTATTAATAGTCACACTTACAAAATAAAAACACTTGAGATTTAGCATATAGATCATTATATATATGACGATGGACGATAAAAATCCACCAGCTTTTCTGGTGGACTTTTTATTGTCATTTATACTATAGTACGCCTGTCTTGTTTACAAACAGTGCTTAAAGCAAGGAGTTCACACGATTCAAGCTTTACTATAAATTTAAAAGATAGCTAGCATTTAATCTCGTCATATCTTCGCATGTTGTGATAAACTATTATTACAATATCTTTTAAAAATGGATATAATAGTACTAGCTTATTTCAAAAGAGGTATATTTCTTATGACAAACATATTGGTGGTTGAAGACGATGTAGCACTGTGTGACGGCATATTGTTGGCGCTTAAGGCCGATGCCATCGACTTACAAAAAGCACATAACCTGAAAACAGCAAAAGATATTTTAGCGAAAACTAAAATAGATTTAATCATACTTGATGTAAATTTACCGGACGGAAACGGCGTAGAGTTTCTTACACATCATTTAAACGATATTACCGCCAAAACCATTCTGCTGACCGCAAACGACCTGGAAACCGATATCGTCACCGGCCTTGAAAGTGGCGCCGACGACTACATCACAAAGCCGTTTAGTCTTGCTGTACTTCGTGCACGGGTAAACAATCAGCTAAGACAAAAAATCAGCGAAAATATTTATACAAACGGATGCTACTTATTTGATTTTGATAAGATGGAGTTTTTTATAAATGGCAAAGCCGTAGAACTATCTAAAACCGAGCAAAAACTGCTAAAGCTACTTACCGATAACAGCGGCATCACCCTAAAGCGTGAAATCCTAATAGATAGAATCTGGACCGACGATATGGACTATGTAGACGAAAACGCCTTGTCTGTAAGCGTGAAACGCCTGCGCTCAAAACTTGGAAAGGATAGCTGTATAAAAACCGTCTACGGTATCGGCTACATGTGGCAAAATGTTTAAGACAAACAAAACACTCGGCAGGCTAAACGGCATGCTTGATGGTGCAATAAACGGCGAGGATATAGAGAGCACTTTTGACGAAAGCAAGGCCTCGCAAATCGAGAGTAAACTGCATAAATATCTTGTGCAAACAGGCACACACAAGGAAAGCCTTGCTATGCAAAAGCTTCATGTAGATCAGCTTATCTCGGATATTTCTCATCAGACCAAGACTCCCCTTACAAATATCTCACTTTACAGCGAGCTTATTTCTGAATGTGATAATAAAGAAGAATGTCTAAAACATACTGAGTTGTTAAAAAAAGAAACAGAAAAACTAAACTTTTTAATCACATCACTTGTGAAAACCTCAAGGCTGGAAAACGGGATTATATCCGTACTACCAAATATGCAGCCTATTCAGACACTACTTGATAACATAAAAACTAGCTACCCCGGTGTGACAATATGCGATAGCGATATCAGCCTGAGCTATGATATGAAATGGACGAGTGAAGCCATATTAAACATTGTTGACAACGCCATTAAATATGGAAGCACCGATACAAAAATCACCGTCATCGCCTACGAAATGTTTGCAAGGCTTGATATCACCGATAACGGTATCGGCATCTCGGAAGAAGAATTGCCAAAGATATTTGCAAGGTTTTATCGCGCTGAAACTTCTTATGAAAAAGATGGTGTAGGAATTGGGCTGTATCTTGCGCGTGAGATAATCTCACAGCAAGGCGGGTATATAAAAGTAAGATCCAAGCCGGGTGCAGGCTCTACATTTTCGGTTTTTCTGCCTAAATAACTGAAAGCATTTTAAGGTCAGCTTTAGTGTTGTGAGCCATCCGCCGATGCACCACTATTCCAAAACTATAAAAATCAAATTCTTCTTGAAAGATTCTTGAAAGATTTGAGCTGTATAATCTGTGTTATAGCAATATAATACAGATTTTTTAAATGAAGGAGAGTTTTATGACCATACTTAAAACGGATAACTTGAAGAAAATATACGGTAGCGGCGAGAGCACTGTTCATGCACTGGACGGGGTTGATTTCTCGGTAGATAGCGGCGAATTTGTTGCCATTATCGGAACAAGCGGCAGTGGTAAATCTACTTTGCTTCATATGCTGGGTGGGCTTGATCGCCCGAGCAGTGGCAGCGTCACCGTGGACGGTAAAGAGATTTTCACTTTGAAAGATGAAGCACTGACCATTTTCAGAAGAAGGAAAATCGGCTTTGTTTTTCAAAACTATAACCTTGTGCCTGTCTTGAACGTATATGAAAATATCGTGCTTCCTATTGAGCTGGACGGAAACAAAGTGGATAAAACGTATGTGGATAGCGTGATAAAGACACTGGGCCTTGAAAGCAAGCTGAATAACCTGCCAAATAACCTATCGGGTGGCCAGCAGCAACGGGTGGCTATTGCAAGGGCGCTTGCCTCAAAGCCTGCCATCATTCTGGCAGACGAGCCCACGGGAAACCTAGACAGTAAAACAAGCTTAGATGTTTTATCCCTTTTGAAAGTCACAAGCGAAAAGTTTGCCCAAACTATTGTGATGATTACCCATAACGAAGAAGTAGCGCAGCTGGCCGACAGAGTTATCCGCATTGAAGACGGGCTGATTGTGAGTGGTGGCTCCCCTGCGCCGGCAAATAACATAGCTCCCCTACACAGCGAAGAATATTTACAGTCTTCCTTGCAAAATAAAGTGTAGGTGGCGATATGTATAAAGTAAATAATAAAAAAGCTGTCAGGAATATTGCCAAAAAAAGCTTTCTGGCAAATAAAACAAGGAATATCATTGCGATTATTGCCATAGCACTCACCGCTTTGCTGTTCACGTCTGTGGCCACCGTCGGCCTTAGCCTTATCGATACCGTGCAGTACTTCTACATGCGTCAGGTGGGAACTTCCCTTCACGCAGGGT
>CAYJIC010000034.1:0-18237 GCA_964370155.1 uncultured Oscillospiraceae bacterium | reverse complement strand
GGGTTCACAGTACGTCCTCCTTCATTGATATTTTTTTATTATTATGCCTTATATTCACCATAAAATCAAGCAATAGCATATATTATATATTCAAAAAAATATAACAGTATGGTTATTGCTTTTTATAGTGGGTTTATTTATTATAAATACAATAATAAATAAAAGAAAACATGATATTTTGCAGGTGATTAATTGGAAAATATCGTAATTCGAACAAAGAGAGTATCGATGTACAAGGAGGATTTTAGATGAGGATATTAAGTGTGTCTGCTATGCGAGCTGCCGAAAAAGAGGCTGTGATTGCCGGCACAAGCTATGAAGAGCTGATGGAAACGGCGGGAACGCTGGCAGCAGAGGCTATTATGATGCATACAAAAAAGCAAAGTGATCCTCCCGCGGTGTTATTTTTATGCGGCAAAGGTAATAATGCCGGAGATGCTTTTGTGGCGGCAAGGGTGATGGAAAAGGCCGGATGGCAGTGTTATATTTTTCCTCTTTGCGGTGAAGAGTATACCCCGTTAGCAAAAAGGAATCTTTTAAGGCTTCCAGATACTGTGGTGCAGGTAGATAATTATCCCGATAGGGAATTTGACGTTGTTGTGGATGCAGTATTTGGTATTGGATTTAAAGGCCAACTGCCCGACGATGTCAAATATGCTTTTCGCGCAGCAAGAAACCAAGATACTTTTTCAGTAGCATTCGATCTTCCAAGTGGGCTATTGGCAGACACAGGCGACGTTAAACCGGGATGCTTTTGCGCCGACTTAACACTTACTTTTGGAGCACACAAGCCTGCGCTTTTGGTTTTTAGCGCTAAATCGTATGTAGGCAAAGTACAATTAATAGACATTGGTATATAAGAATTTGCCACAAAACCGGTATATTATTGGTGAATTTGCTTACAATATTGTATTTTAATAATAAACGATG
The DNA here is from genome assembly GCA_964370155.1 of uncultured Oscillospiraceae bacterium. GTDB lineage: Bacteria > Bacillota > Clostridia > Oscillospirales > Ruminococcaceae > JAAYCI01. The sequence goes on along the minus strand of CAYJIC010000034.1, from coordinate 17,307 downwards.
TAAAAAGCTTATGTTATCTCTTGACAGACACCCAATAAACTATGTTACAATAGCTGTGCTGTCTATTTTTTGTTTTGATTTGCACGAGAATTCACAGTTTTGATTTGTGTAGGAATAGATAGACCAACCAAAGAAAGACTTGTAAAATTTTAGGAGGTATTTAGTTTATGAAAAATATGATTATTGCTCAAAGTGGCGGTCCGTCCCCGGCCATCAACGCTTCTTTAGCAGGTGCTGTTTCCCAGGCTATGGCCAGCGGTGAAATTGGTGTTGTATACGGTGCGCTGCATGGTTTGCAGGGTATGCTTGCCCATCAAATCATTGACTTATCGGCTCAGATGAAAACAGCAAAAGATTTCGAACTGCTTAGTCATACTCCGGCTATGGCGTTGGGCACTTGCCGCTTTAAACTGCCGAATGATCCAAACGAGACATATGACCAAGTGCTGGAGATTATGCGTGAGTATAACATCGGCTACTTCTTCTACTGTGGTGGCAATGACTCCATGGATACTATTTCTCGCCTGTCGGCATTCTTCCGCTCAAAAGGCGAAGACATCAAGTGTATTGGTATTCCGAAAACAGTGGACAACGACTTGGCAGTTACCGATCACACCCCGGGTTTTGGTTCGGCAGCACGTTTTGTTGCAGCTAGCTTCTCCGAGATGATGATCGACTCTTCCGCATATCCCTCGAAAACAGTGACTATTGTAGAAGTTATGGGTCGTAACGCCGGCTGGCTTACTGCTTCCAGCGTGTTGGCACGTGCGCATGGCTTTACAGGCCCACACTTGATTTATTTACCCGAGGTTCCTTTCTATCCTCAAAAGTTCTTGGCTAAAGTGGACGAACTACTTCAGACTGAAAACAACGTGCTAGTAGCTGTGTCGGAAGGTATTCGCACAGAAAATGGCAACTATGTGGCTCAGGCCGAAAGTGGCGCCATTGATATGTTTGGCCACCATGCTTTGGGTGGTGTGGCTAGTGCTTTGGAAGCGCTGGTACGTGGCAAACTAAGCGAAAAATATACCGACATGAAAATCCGTAGCGTAGAGCCCAGCATTCTGCAACGTGTGGCAATGCACTTGGCTTCCGGCACAGATTTGAAAGAAGCTCAAGATGTTGGCATGCTGGCTGTTAAAGCTGCTCTTGAAGGCAAAACAGACTACATGGTAGCCATCAAACGTGTGTCCAATCATCCGTACCTAGTACGTTATGAGTTGGCTGCTTTGTCTGATGTGGCAAACCACGAGCGTAAAGTTCCGCTGGAGTGGATCACCGAAGACGGCACTAATGTGTCTGAAGATATGATTGAATACCTGCGTCCGTTGTTCCGTGGTGAAACTCAAGTGAGCTACGAAGACGGTTTGCCTCACTTCTTCAAACTTGACCACACAAAAGTTGTAAAACCCTGCAAATAATATTTTGTGGTGTTTTAAGTAAAATATGTGTTGTTTTTACCATTTTTCCCGTTTTTTACGAGAAAAATGGTAATTTTTTTATGTTTTTAATGATTTCGAAGTCACGTCAATATCACAAATCGTGATATCATGGTAAGTGCAAACATTGATTTTTCGGCAAAATTAGGTATAATACACGTTATGAACTACTACACGACATTTGTTTGTAATATGGAGGAAAAAACATGTTGTTGGCCATAGATGTAGGAAACAGTAATATCGTGTTGGGTGGATATAAAAGCGGAAAACTTTGTTTTTTAGCAAGGATAGCCACCGATAGGCAGATGGAAGCCGACCAATATGCATTACAAATACAAGGGATACTGGAACTGTATGGTGTAAAGGGCGAGCAGATTGAAAAAGCGGTGATGGCAAGCGTGGTATCACCATTGACACCTGTTTTGAAAAAGGCACTGTTGCATTTTACCGATACGCCGGTACGGGTGCTTTGCATAGACGATGCACATTTGTGTGATGTGGAAGTGGCTATAGATAACCCACAGGAACTGGGTACAGACATTTTAGCCAGCGCTATAGCGGTAAGGGGCAACATGCCGTTACCGGCGGTGATTATAGATATGGGTACAGCAACAAAGCTGACAGCACTGAATGAAGACGGAAAAATACTTGGTGTGGCAATTTTGCCGGGGTTGTTTGTCTCGCTTGATGCACTGGTATCAAGGGCGAATGCGCTGGGTGGAATATCGCTGGAAAAACCAAAGCACGCTATAGGACGTAATACCCCTGAAAGTATGCGAAGTGGTGTGGTGCTTGGAAATGCGGCCATGCTGGACGGAATGATAGATCTATTTGCAGAAGAAATGGGATCTGTGAAAAGTGTGGTAGCAACAGGTGGTGGTGCCGCGCTAGTGGTACCATGTTGCCGAAATGACATACGGCTTAGCGAGACATTATTGCTGGATGGCCTTGCAACGTTGATTGAAAAAGACAATAAGTAGAAAATGATATAAACTTATACATAATGGCGGCCCTGAAAACATAAAAAAGAGGTGGATGAAACTTATGAAAAATCAAATAATAAGCCATCAGATTTTTTATGTTGAAAATAATGAAGTGGTGCTTTTGTCTTCTGAGGATATAAGTAAAGACGAAAGTACATCCCAGCCGTCGATAGCGCATTTACAAGGCACGTCACAAGATAGTGGGTGGCTTTCACTCTTTGCAAATAGTGGTCTTGGTTCTGTGCTGTTATTTGTATTATTTATGTTTGCCATTGTGCTGTTTTTCAGGTTTTTGTTATCTTTGCGCCAGGAAAAGAAAATGGTGAAAGAGGAAGATGTAGGAAAAACACTGGAAGAGGAAATGTTTGGCGAAGGGTTTTTAGCAGAGGATTCACAGCAAACGGAGGTAAAGATACCGGTGCTGGAAGATAGCGGATATGCTGTGCCGGCGCCTACAGTGGTGATAAAAAAAGAGTTTTCTGCGGCAAGAAGGAAAACCGTATATAATGTGGCAAAATCTGAGGAAGACGATGATTTAACACAAGAAGGATCGTCGCTTTTAGATATAATACATAAAGCGCATATTGGACGAAAATCATATAACAAGCCTATGGAAAACGAAGATTCAGGCCATGAAAACGAAGAAACTGAACGCAAGGAATATGAACTGGCACAAGAAGAAATAGTGCAAGAAATAGAGCAAGAGGCTTTGCCAAAAGAAAGAGAAAACGTGGTACATGTGACGCTGAAAAAGCCGCGCGACGATAAAGAAAACAAAACAGTGGCAGTAAAGCGGTTTTCTCAAAAGCAGGTGCGCACAGGCAGACCGAAAAAAATGATTTTTCGTCAGGGTGATCCCGAAGATTTGGATGCTATTGACGAATGATTGTGGTGAAAATATTGTGACAAATAAAGATGGAATAAACACAGTGCAGATGTTTTTTGAACAGTTTAAAACATTTGGGATATCATTTGACCAATTACTGTGGTATAATATCTAGCGAGCAAGAACTTATTGCTTTTACTTTTATTTAAGAAGGAGATCATTTTTGAAATGCGTATGTCAAAATATTTTAAGATGGTAGTGTGTGCTTTAATGGTTGTGCTTTTATTGGCATCTTGCACAAGCGAAGAAGCTGTTTCTGAGGTTTCTTCTACAGCAAGTACAGCAAGTACAGCAAGCGAGGCCCAAAGTACCGCATCAACAGCAGAAAGCACAGAAGCTACAAATACAGAAGAAGGAGAATTGATAATGGTTGAAATTACTATGGAAGACGGCGGTGTTATAAAGCTAGAGCTGGACGAGCAAGCAGCGCCTATCACAGTGAAAAACTTTGTAGACTTGGTGGAAGATGAGTATTATGACGGACTTACATTCCATCGGATAATTGACGGATTTATGATTCAAGGTGGTTGTCCTCTGGGCACGGGCACAGGCGGCCCGGGCCACGAGATCAAAGGCGAGTTTGCTTCTAACGGATGGGAAAACCCTATCTCACACACACGTGGTGTGATTTCAATGGCACGCAGTAGCGCCCCTGACTCTGCCGGCAGCCAGTTCTTTATCACAAACGGCGATGCAACTTTCCTAGATGGCGATTATGCAGCTTTTGGTCGTGTTGTGGAAGGCATGGAAGTTGTGGACGCAATTGCCGTGCAAGAAGCAAAAATGGGTAATGACGGCAGCCTTAGCTCGCCCTTAGAGCCTATTGTGATGAAAACAGTTCGTGTAGTGGAAGCCTAGGAGATAAATAAAGCGATGAATGCTATCAAAAAAATGGTATCCTTTTTTTGGAATCGCAGCCTGATGATTTTTCTTATCATAGGTGGCCTGAATACCATTGTTTCCATGAGCTTGAACTATGCGCTTAACACATGGGCTGCATGGCCGTTCTTTTACTCGTCGGCGTTTGCTTTTGCCGTGTGCAGTGTGCCTAGCTTTTACTTTAACCGAAAGTATTCTTTTCAAAGCACGGCACCGCTACTAAAAAGTATTGTGAAGTTTACCACAATTATTACTACGTGCTTTTTACTTAGTTATGCACTGAACCATTTGGCAATGCCGTTCTTGCGTGAAGAATTTTTACAAAGCTGGCCGCAAAGTATATACACGTTTATCCGTGTGGTGGGCTTGCAAGTTGTGTTTACTGCCCTAAATTATGTGGGACAGCGCCTGTGGGCATTCAAAGAATAGGCGTTATATACATCTTGACATAGGAAAATACCCGATGTGTAGTCAAACATTGGGTATTTTTTTACTTTGTTTTTTGCTTTTTTGATGGTAAAATAGGATAAAGACAATAAAGTTCGTTATTTTTTAATAGTTTGGAAACATCTTTCGATAAGGGAATGGAGGCAGGAAGTATGGCAGGGGTGCTTTTGCATAACGTCGAGAAAAGCTTTGGGGAAGATAGGACTACTTTGAAAGATATCACACTAGCCGTACCAAATGCGGAAATGTTGGTATTATTGGGGCCGCCGGAAAGCGGAAAAAGCCTGTTGTTGCAGATGATTTTTGGCACTCAAAAACCATCAAAAGGCGAAGTGTATATAGATGAAAAACCGATAAAAGAGCAGATGCCGCTTGAGCGAGACACGGCGATGGTCTACCAGATAAGCGCCCTTTACCCTCATATGTCTGTGCAAAAAAATATAGCGTATAACCTGCAAATGCACAAAATGCCGGAAGAAGAGATTGAAGATAGGGTGATGGAAGCGGTTCATCTTTTAGGGATTCGAAATTGCCTGAAAAAGATGCCAAGAGAGCTTAGTGAAAAGCAACGCTTGCAAGCAGTGATAGCAAGAGCAGCAGCATACAGGCCGAAGATATATTTGCTTGATGATCCTTTGGTGAATGCTACGGCAAAGGCAAAGCCCGGCTTGTGTAAGGAAATTTTGGCGCTACATAAAAAGCTAGGTGCAACGTTTATTTATGCCACCAATGATGTGAAAGAAGCTGCGCTATTGGGAAAACGCACAGCCGTGATAAACGATGGCATAATACAGCAGGTTGCTATGTGGGAAGACATACGAAACAGCCCGAATTCGTTATCAATTGCAGAGTATGTGCAAGATACAAAGATAAACGTGATGGATGTTATTCCCTTAGAAGCGAAAGGAAACGTTGGGGTTCAAATAGGCAAAACCGTACTTTTAGTACCGGAAAAATATGCACAAGTGCTGAAATCGTATGCCGGGCAAAAAGTGAAAATGTTTATCAGAGCAAAAGATATTTATTTTGATGATACACCAAAACACAGCATAATGAGGCTAAGGGCTACTATAAAGGAAAGAGAACTTTCGGGTGGGTGTGTTTACACTGAGCTATGCGTGTATAATGATTGTTTATACATGCTGGAAGCAAACAGTGGCGCATACAAATCCGGCATGGAAATACCGATAAGCATTGATATGGAAAACGCACATTTTTTCGACTATGAAAGCGGTAAAATCTTGCTTGCAAAAGAAAATGAAAGTTGACATATGATGGTGTGTTACTTGTCTTTTGTATGATACTTTGGTAAAATAGAAAAAACTTTGATGAGAAGGGGTGGGAGTATTGGCGGATTATAATAATACTTCAGACAAAATGTTTGCCGATTTATGTAAAGCGTACGAACTGAACAACTTTATTGATCCCGAAATGTCGGAGCGTCTAGGTGTAAAGCGTGGGCTTCGAAATTCAGACGGCACAGGCGTGTTAGCCGGGCTTACTAATGTGTGTGACGTTGTGGGCTATAAAATGGTTGATGGCGTGAAAACTCCGGTACCGGGCCAGTTGATTTATCGTGGAATAAACATGGAACGCATCATTGACGCAGCATATGAAGAGGATAGATTTGTTTTTGAAGAAGTAATATGGCTACTTTTGTTTGGTACATTACCACACGAATCAGAGCTTAAAGATTTCAAGAATATTTTAGAGCATCATCGTAATTTGCCACAAAACTTTATAGATGACATGATAATAAAAGCGCCTAGTCCAAACATCATGAATAAAATGGCACGTGGCATATTGGCACTGTATTCATATGACGATGACCCGGAAGGCCAAGACCTGATGAATGTTATCAAGCAGTCAGTAAAGTTGATTGCAGGCCTTCCTACCATCATGGTAAACGCATGGCAGGTGAAAAGACGTACATATGACAAAGAGTCGATGTTTATACATCATCCTCTAGAGGGTGTATCTATGGCAGAGCATGTGTTGTCTATGTATAGATCTGATCAAAAATACACACGTGAAGAGGCAAAACTGCTTGATTTGTGCTTGGTATTACATGCTGATCACGGCGGTGGTAACAACTCTACTTTTTCAACACGTGTGCTTTCCAGCACAGGAACAGACACATATAGTGCTATCGCGGCGGGCATCGGTAGCCTAAAAGGCCCGAAACACGGTGGTGCAAATATGCGTGTTATGGAGATGCTGGAAGATATGTCAAAGAACATCGAAAACCATATGGATGATGATGAAGTGCTTGAATATCTTCGTCGCATTTTGCGCAAAAAAGCAGGCGATGGCAGTGGTTTGATTTATGGGCTTGGACATGCGGTATATACTGTGAGTGATCCCAGGGCAACTGTTTTGCGTGAGCGTGCGGAAAATATGGCCCATGAAAAAGGGTTTGGTAGAGAGCTCCATTTACTACATGCGGTAGAGCGTTTAGGTCCGGTGGTGTTTTCTGAAGAAAAAGGCAGTAAAGACGTATGCGCTAATGTAGACTTGTACTCAGGGCTTATTTATAAGATGTTGGGTATTTCGGAAGAGTTATATACTCCGCTGTTTGCCATTGCGCGTATACCCGGCTGGTGTGCTCATCGTGCCGAAGAAATTTTGTTTGCAAACCGTATAATACGTCCTGCATATCGGTATTTGGGTGTTCGGCAAAAATATACACCGCTGAAAGAAAGAACACATCATATTGGCGAATAGCCTATAGGGGGCCAAAGTGAAGGGAAGATTGTCTACCTTATTGATTATACTGGTGATGGTATTGGTAGGTGCTATGTATTGGGTAGACCTGGCCTATTACACAGACATGCAAAGCGGATTTGTCACACGAGGCACTGTAGCGGCAAGAGGAGTTATATTAATTTTGCCACTACTGATGTGTGTGTTAGGTCTGCGCACTTTAGGCCCACGCGCCATATCCACGCTGCGCATGAAAAGCGGCGGATTGTCGATAGCTTTCGGGCTGGCTGCCGCCATGGGCATGGCGTATGGTGCCACATTGATGATAAGCGGCTTGCAGCTGGGATATACATATCGTGTGGTGATGGGTGCACTCACTATTTGGTATGGCGCATGGATGTGCCTAATGACGGTGCAGATGTACACACAAAAATCCACAGCGCCTACACAAAGCGCCGTGTTTGGGATATTGGCAGCCATGCATTTTGTGATGCAATCGGTGGAGCGTATAGTGATGACACCGTTTAGCATACATCGCTTAGGCGAAATGGTGCAGGCTTTCTCGGTGATATTTACCATGCTATGGTTTGGCGTATTGCTTCGTTCGGTGTATGTGGCCTTACCACGTCGCAGGGTATATTGGATGTATTTGATAAGCCTTCTCACATTCTTGTTTGCCACGTGCTTGGAGCTACCGTATACTATGCACTTGTTACTAGCAGGTAAAGCAGGCGCCATGGAACTGTTTGAAAGCGTGCATATGGCGGTTATAGGCGCAGTGGCCGGAGGCCTTGCAATGAATATAGGACAAGAAGAACAAGCAGACTCTGTTATTCAGGCTATAGAATAAAACGTAATTGAATATTGATACAAAAAATAGGCTGTGACAATGTGTAATTGTCGCAGCCTATAGATTTATCAGATAGTGTGGACACGAGTGTTCGAACGGTCTGTTTTGGCGATTTTTCCGCCATACTTTGTCAGTAAAAACTCACATTCCACAAAGGAGTGTATCGTTTTTCCTCCTTGTCTGACGAAAAAATCGCTCAAAACCTGCTCGTTTCAACTCATGTCCGCACTATCTAGTCACCATTTGCGTTTTTTGCGTGATTTGTGTTTTTGAGAAGGCATTTTCTTGACACTGCGTTCGAGCTTTTCCATTTTTTTGCTAGAACCTTTAGGCAGATGTGATTTTGCAGAAAAAGCAGTGTTTGATGGTGTAGTCTTCGATGAAGATTTACGTATAAGCTTTATAATGACCATTAAAATAACAAATACTAAAACTATGCAGGCGGCGATAATTAGCCATATGGTAGGCAGTGCCGGAAGGCCGGGTATGGTGATGGTAGGCCATATGTTTTGAAGTAATGAGGATGCGTCGCCGGTATCTGTTGCGGGCATAGACGATACGCTACCTTGCAGGTTTTCTGTATCGGTGGCAAAGTTTTCTTCAAGCAAGAAGAAAGATGGCAAGCTTGATTTTTGAAAATCTGCGGCCACTAAAGCTACGGTAGCCTGCGCGGTGAGAGTGTCGTCAGGCGTGCTGTCGGGGCTTTCAGAAAAGCTACCGTCTTCATTTTGAAACACAAGCAAGGCATCAGAGGGAGCCGGCAATGAAGGCGCCAGCTTTTCTTCGCCAAGACAGGCTAGTGCTAAACTAACTTCGGCAGTGAGAGCAGGGCTGGGTGCGCCGTCTAGGTCGAACCCACCATATGCGTTTTGCATGTCTTGAAGATAAGAAAGTGCGTTTAGTATCACTCCGTCGATGGTTTCATCACCGCTATAATAAGACAGTGCCTGCAATACACGTGCTGTAGTGATAACACTTGATGTGCCGCCAGGGCCAAACCCGCCGTCGGGGTTACGTGCGGTGGCTAAATTTAGCGCTGTATTTTGTGTTGATACTTCACTTGGTGGGGTACCTCCGGCAGGCCCATATAAAATCAGCATCATGGCAACGGTTTCAATATCGGTGCCGGCAGTGCTGATATCGGCCAAAGTGGAAGATATCTCGGGAATGGCTTGCGTGAAGTCTTCGCCAAAAAACGCCAAAGCCAAGGCCTGATATGCACTTTGAGCAGTGGCTTGGGAAGCGGCATCGGCAGACTTTGAATGTGCCGTTAAAGCGGTGCGGTAACTTTGGGCAGGTGCATCACCGGGAAATATACTTCCACTGCGCAGTAACGCCATCATAACAAGCTCGTCTCCCACATCTGGGCTCTCATAAGAGCTTTTTAGATAATCCAGGCTTTTTTGTGTGCCGGAAGAAAAAACGTCTGCAGATACGGTGGTGGCATTTATAGCGATGGGACACAAAAAAATGAAAGACATCATTGCGAAAAAGGCAATACAATACAATTTTGTAAGTATTTTCATAAATTTTAAAGTTTGACACTTTCTATGATATTTTAACTAAATAAAACCGGAATAAGTATAAGTGAACATTTTTTTAAAAGCTAACATATTTACCGGAAAAAGTCAAACAAAAGCAGCAGGCGAACCGAAACATTAAGCAAAAAATAAAATGGTGATAACACGAAGAAAAACAGATTAACTATGTGGACAAAAACAGAAAAATGTGATATATTATTAGCTTGGAAATATAGGGATATGCTGTGTTGCGAAATATATCCCAAAAGCCGTTTAAAGAAGGTGACTTATGAAAAATATACAGCCGGTTTTACTGGGTGCTGATATGAACTGCTACTCGGTGGCAAGGGCTTTTCACGAAGCCTATGGTGTGACATCGAAGGCGTTTGGGCGCTTTGCAATGGGCGAGACAAAATATTCCCGTATTGTGGACTTTACTGCGGTGGAAAACTTTGAAAACGATGCAGTTATTGTACAAACTTTGCAGCAATATGCTAAGCGAAATCCAGCACCCACCAAGATTTTGATGGGATGTACCGATGATTACATCGCGGTGATTATCAGGAACAAAGAAGTGCTGAAAAAGCATTATATCACGCCGTATATAGACGAGCCGCTGAAAGAAAAGCTGGAGTCGAAAGACGATTTTTACGAGCTTTGCCAAAAATATGATATCCCATACCCAAAAACGGTGGTGGTGTACAGTGCAGATGAAAAAGAAAAACTTGATAGCTTGCCGTTTGAGTTTCCGGTGATTATAAAGCCTTCCAGCAGTATACAGTATTGGAAACATCCTTTTGAAGGGATGAAAAAAGTGTATACGGCAAAAAATGTAGATGATGCGAAAGAAATTGTGGCTACTATTTTTAATTCAGGATATGCAGAGCCGCTGATTATTCAAGATACAATTCCCGGCGCAGACGATCAAATGCGAGTATTGACCGCCTATTGTAACCGCCATGCAAAAGTAGAGATGGTGTGTCTTGGCCATGTGCTTTTGGAAGAGCATACACCCAAAGCTTTGGGCAACCACGCCGCCATTATAACGGAATATAACCTTCCACTGATGGAAAAGCTGACAGAATTTTTGGAAGATATCGGGTATGTGGGCTTTGCCAACTTTGACATAAAATATGATACAAGAGATAACCAGTACAAGGTGTTTGAAATAAACCTGCGTCAGGGCCGGAGCAACTATTATGTGACGGGTGCCGGCCTAAACATAGCAAAATATATTGTGAATGACAGAATCTTAAAAAAAGAAGCCGAAACAGTGCTTTATTTTAATGAAGAGCGATATTGGCATTCTATTCCAAACGACGTTGTGTGGCAATATACAAAAGATGAAAAAATCGCAAAAAAGGCTATGGATATGGCTGCAAAAAAACAAGATACCACAGCATTAGATTATGCATACGATTTGCGAAGAAATCCGTTAAGAAGGATATACTTGTGGGAACATTACCGCAGATATCACAAAAAATACAAAACGTACTGCCAAAAAATACGCTAAAACGATTGGATCATACGATAAAACGTTTATGTCCGGAAAGAACATGGTGAAGAGATGTGTGGATATGTTGGGTTTGTGGATGACCGCGCTCAAGTAGACAAGGAAAAAATATTAAAGCCTATGATGGATAGAATTATACATCGTGGGCCGGACATGCATGGCGCTTATGCAGACGATGCGGTGGCGCTGGGTTTTCGTCGTTTGTCTATTTTGGACTTGTCTGATGCCGGAGCACAGCCGATGTACAACGAAGACAGCAGTGTGGTGGTGGTGTTCAACGGTGAAATTTATAACTTTCAAGAGCTGAAAGAAAAACTTCTCGAAAAAGGCCACACATTTGCCAGCGGTGCCGATACCGAAGTGTTGGTACATGGATATGAAGAATGGAAAGAAAATCTGGTGGCAAAACTACGTGGCATGTTCAGTTTCGCCATTTGGGATAAAACCACAAAAACATTACTCTGCGCAAGAGACCCATTTGGTATAAAGCCGTTTTACTACACAGTGACAAAGTCCGGTGGGCTGATTTTCGGCAGTGAAATCAAAAGCTTTTTAGAACATCCGGACTTTGTGAAGAAAGTAAATCCCAACGCTTTACGCCCATACTTATCTTTTCAGTATGCCGCGGGAGACAACACGTTTTTTGACGGGGTATATTCCTTGGCGCAGGGACACTACTGCACATGGGAAAACGGCAAGATGCAAAAGGTTAGATATCATGATGTGGATTTTGCACCCCATGACAAATGGAGTTTTGAAGAAACTGCAGAAAAAATAGACGATGCCGTAAACGAAAGCGTGAAAGCGCATCGCATCAGTGACGTGAAAGTAGGCAGCTTTTTGTCCGGAGGAGTGGACTCCAGCTATATCACTGCTTGCCTTTTGCCGGAAAATTCCTTCTCTGTTGGGTTTGCTCCGGGTGAAAATGACGCACAAGACAAGTTCAACGAGACAAACTATGCAAAAGAGCTTAGCGAAATGCTGAACGTGAAAAACTACAGAAAACTGCTGTCGGCCGAGGAATGTTTTGCGGCGTTTTCGGATATTCAATATCACATGGACCAGCCACAATCGAACCCTTCCAGTGTACCGCTTTGGTTTCTGGCAAAGCTAGCTCGTGAGCATGTGACGGTGGTGCTATCGGGTGAGGGTGCCGACGAGATATTTGGTGGATATGACCTTTATGTAGACACCCCGACAATGAAACGCTTTAAGAAAACACCGCGTGTAATGCGCCGAGCGCTAGGCAGTATTGCTAAAAAAATGCCTGCGTTCAAAGGCCGTAATTTCCTTTTGAAAAGTGCGGAAAAACCTGAGGATTGGTTTATAGGTCAAGCAGGTATTTTCACAAAAAAAGAGGCAGATGCGATTTTAAACTCGGCATACCAAGGTGGAGATACAGCAGAAAAATTGGCAAAACCTTATTATGATAGGGTAAAAGATGCGCCGGAACTGACAAAAAAACAATATATTGACTTGAATTTGTGGCTTCCTGGTGATATCCTGCTGAAAGCCGACAAGATGTGCATGGCGCATTCGTTGGAGCTTCGTGTACCGTTTTTAGACAAAAAAGTGATGGCTCTGGCCGAAAAAATCCCTGCACATTATAATATCAAAGGCACAGAAAACAAAGTGGTTTTCCGCCATGCGGCAAATAAAACATTGCCCGACGAATGGGCAAACAGGCCTAAAAAAGGCTTCCCCGTACCCATTCGGCACTGGCTGCGTGAAGAAAAATACTACTCAGTGGTGAAAGAATATTTTGAAAGTGAATACGCTGCCGAATTTTTCAGCGCAGAAAAGATAAGCTATCTTTTAGAGATGCACTATCAAGGCAAGGCAAACTACGCCAGGAAAATATGGACAATATTCACCTTTTTAGTGTGGTATAAGCGGTTCTTTATTGATGAAGCATCGAATGCAAGTAAATCAAGTGTATAGACAGTAGTCAATACACACAATATATTTTGTATAAATGTAGTTAATACTACCGGAGGTTTAAATGGAAAGAGAAAAATATTACATTACAACGGCAATTGCCTACACATCTCGCAAACCGCATATCGGAAACAGTTACGAGGTGGTGTTGACTGATGCGATAGCACGTTTGAAACGTATGGAAGGAAAAGATGTGTTTTTCCTTACCGGAACCGATGAGCATGGCCAAAAAATAGAGGAAGATGCAGCTAAATCAGGTGTGAGCCCGCAAGAACATGTGGACAAGGTGGCGGCGCAAGTGCGTGATATTTGTGACGTGCTGAACACAAGCTATGACAAGTTTATCCGTACAACGGACGACTATCATAAAAAATCTGTGCAGGATATTTTCACAAAGCTGTATGAGCAAGGTGATATTTATAAAGCGCAGTATGAGGGCTGGTACTGTGTGCCGGACGAAAGCTTTTTCACAGATAGCCAGCTGGTAGATGGCAAGTGTCCCGAATGTGGCCGTGAAGTGCGTAAATCTTCGGAAGAGGCCTATTTCTTCAAGATGTCAAACTACCAAAAAAGGCTGGAAGAGCATATTGAAAAGAACCCTGATTTCATCTTCCCTGAAAGCCGTAAAAAAGAGATGATTAACAATTTTTTGAAGCCGGGACTGCAAGATTTATGTGTTTCCCGCTCTTCTTTCAAATGGGGCGTGCCTGTTCCGTTTGACGAAGGCCATGTGATTTATGTGTGGATAGACGCGCTTTCAAACTACATCACGGCCCTTGGGTACACTCCTGATGAAAAGGGCGAGTTATATAAAAAATACTGGCCAGCTCAAGTTCATGTTATAGGTAAAGATATTTTACGGTTTCACACTATTTATTGGCCGATTGTGCTGATGGCGCTGGGTGAAGAGCTACCCGAGCGTATATTTGGGCATCCGTGGCTACTATCAGGCGAAGATAAAATGAGTAAAAGCCGTGGCAACGTAATGTATGCCGATGATCTGGCGAAGATGATTGGTGTGGATGGCGTGCGGTATTATCTGCTTGCCGAGATGCCATATGCCCAAGATGGAACCATTACATACGAGAGGATTTTTGAGCGTTACAATAGCGATTTGGCCAATACGCTTGGTAATCTTGTTAATCGCAGCATCGCAATGACACAAAAATATTTTGGTGGCAAGGTGCCAGACGTGCGCCAAAGTGCCGAGATTGACGATGAGATGATGCAGGCATGCATGGACGCTAAACTGAAAATGATAGATAAGTTGAGCAATTTCAGGTGCGCCGATGCCATGGACGCAGTGATAGGCTTGGCAAAACGTGCAAACAAGTATATCGACGAGACCACACCATGGGTGCTGGGTAAAGACGAGGCACAAAAAGATCGTCTGGCGGCGGTGATGTACAATCTTTTAGAAACTGCACGTTATATCGGAGTGCTAATTTCTCCGTTCTTGCCTGACACAGCGACGGAAATTTTCCGCCAGCTGGGCTGTAGCGAAGAATGGCAGACTCTAGGTACACTTGACGAATATGGCGTATCACCTGCTTTTGAGACCCAGTCTCCAACACCTCTTTTTGCTCGTCTTGATACCGAAGCTCTTATGAAAGAGCTGGACGGCGAAGAAGAAACACAGCAAGCTAAAAAAGAAAAGCCCGCCAAGGCAAAAAAAGAGAAAACCGTGCCCACCACAGGCGAAATCACTTATGATGATTTTATGCAAACAAACCTTTGCGTGGGTGAGATCAAGGCTTGTGAAAAGGTGGAAAAAGCCGATAAACTCTTAAAACTGACAGTGTTTGACGGCCAAAAAGAGCGGACTATAGTATCAGGAATTGCGCCGTGGTATACCGAAAGCGACCTTGTAGGTAAGAAAATCATTATTGTGGCGAACTTGAAACCTGCGAAACTGCGTGGTATTCAAAGCGAAGGAATGCTTCTTGCGGCAGATGGCGCCGAAGGCGAGGCACAAGTGGTATTTTTGCCGGATGACGCTGTACCCGGCAGCCGTGTGCGGTAGTGAATTTGTATTAGATTTCACCATGTGAAAGCATGGCACAGGAGAAAAAATGGAAAGATTGATAGCGGAAACCCACGCACATTACACCGCAAACAGGTTCAACAAAAACCGCACAGAGCTTTTAGAAAGCCTTCCTTCCAAAGGTGTGGCGTTTGTGGTGGATTGTGGCACAGACCTTGAAACATCACAGGAAAGCCTTGCTTTGGCAAAGAAATATCCATACATATATACTGCGGTGGGTATCCATCCGCAAAGCCTTATTGAAGATGACGCTTCCACCAACACACAGTTTGGCGGTGACTGGCGGGCAGAACTAAAGGCGATGATGCCGCTGTTTGAAGAAGAAAAAGTGGTGGCGGTGGGTGAAGCCGGCCTTGACCATCACTGGCCGGTACCAAGAGATGAACAGCTTATCTTGTTTGAAGAACAAATTAAACTGGCGATGGAGCTGGAATTGCCACTGATTGTGCACGATAGAGAAGCCCACGAAGAGACATATCGTCTCTTGAAAAAGTATAAACCACACGGGGTGCTCCATTCGTTTTCAGGCTCGGCAGAAGACGCAAAGTGGCTGTGTAAACAAGGCATGTATATCGGGTTTACAGGCGTGGTCACCTTTAAAAATGCAAAGCATCCTTTGCAGGTTTCGGCCACCATCCCAGATGAATATTTAGTGCTGGAAACAGACTGCCCATATATGGCGCCGGAACCTTTCCGCGGTAAAACCAGTGACAGCTCGATGATATTCTACATCGCCGAAAAAATTGCTTCGGTACGAGGCATGTCTACCGAAACACTGCTAAAGCAAACAATGGAAAACGCAAAAAGGTTGTTTTCAATACCGAATCAAAACATGTAAACCGATTTCTAAAATAGGTTGACAAATCTTAAAAAGGGCCCTATACTGTACAGAGTGATAACTGTGTGCAGTGTAGGGTTTTTCTTTGATTTTGCTAAAAAGTATGAAAAAACCTTCAAAACAGTGAAAAAGTCGTAAAAAACATTAAAAAATGGTAAAAAACCTTAAAAAACAGGAAATTGAGAAGGTGAGGCATGGACACAAAAAGTGAGCTGTTGGCGCTGCTGAAACATAGCGGCAAAGAGTATATATCGGGTGAAAAAGCGGCCGAAAAGCTGGGTATATCTCGTGCGGCGGTGTGGAAAGCAGTGCAGGGATTGCAAAACCAGGGCCTGGCGGTGGAATCGGTGCGTGGTAAAGGATACCGGCTAACACAAACACCGGATTTATTCACAAAGGAAGCTTTGAGGCTGTATATCAAAGACAAAAATATACCCATTATGGTGCTTGATGAAGTGAACTCTACAAACACCGAAGCGAAAAAGTGGGCACTGGATGGCGCACCTCACGGCGCAGTGATAGTGTCAAAAAAGCAAACAGGTGGCCGTGGACGCTTGGGTCGCACGTTCGAAAGTCCGCCGGGTGGGCTATATATCAGCGTGATTTTACGCTTGCCAAACAAAACAAGCGCAGGTCTAATAACTTCTGCGGCAGCTGTGGCGGTGCGTCGTGCGGTGGCCGATACTTGCAGGATAGCTCTTGATATTAAATGGGTGAATGATTTATATCTGAATGGTAAAAAATGTTGCGGCATTTTAAGCGAGGCAGGCACAGGCGTTGAAACTGGCGAGATTGAATATATAGTTGTTGGTATCGGGCTGAATTACACAACTGCGATGGATGCCTTTCCGAAAGATGTAGCCAATATAGTCACGTCGCTGTATCCTGATTCTGATGCACAGGTGCCTAGGATGGAGCTTGTAGGCACTATCTATAATCATCTGATATCGCTGTGTGAAGGCTTACCAAGCACAGACTTTTTAGACGAATATCGAGCGGCAAACTTTGTGCTTGGCAAAAAAGTGAATGTGATGAGCGGTAGTCCTTATGAGGCACAAGCTATAGAAATAGACGACGAGGCAGGCCTTGTTGTGGAGAAAGGCGATGGCACAAAGTGTACATTGTCGTATGGGGAAATATCTATAAAGTTATAACACAAATCGAAATAAAACAACATCAATAAGTACATTTTTAGATGTTGATAATAAACTTAGAAAAGAGAAAGTATATGCGTAATAAAACAAAGAATCTTGTAATGATAGCTGTA
>CAYJIC010000033.1:0-18281 GCA_964370155.1 uncultured Oscillospiraceae bacterium | reverse complement strand
GAAACAGCGCCACCGAATCTGCCCCTCCGGACAGAGCCACGATGACGTCGTCTCCCTTATGTATCAGCTTTTCAAAAAGCTCTTTTGCCTTGTGTTCCATCACATTCACCCTGTTTTAATATAAAACCCAGGCACACCATCCTTATCAAAACCATCTTTCATGGTTAAATTACAATTTGAAAAACTCCCCTAAATCGGCCCATCTCTTTCAGGCGACCAGTCTCTATATCGGGTGTGTGCGCCATCCCACACAAGGTTTACGCTGGCGGTCTCGCCATGGCGGTTTTTAGCCACAATACACTGCGCCACATCGTTTGCTTCAGGATTATCATTGTAGTACGCTTCACGATACAAAAACATAACCACATCGGCATCCTGCTCTATCGAGCCTGAATCACGCAAATCTGACAGCTGTGGACGATGGTCAGCCCTGCCCTTTTCTGTGCTACGTGACAGCTGGCTCATTACTAATACCGGCAGGCCCAAATCCTTTGCCATCACTTTTAGGCTACGTGTGATTTCACTGATTTCCTGTACACGGTTTTCGTTGCGTCTACCGCTACTCATCAGTTGCAAATAGTCAATAACCACCAAGCCCACTCGTTTCTTTCCACTCTTCACGGCATCTTGGTTTATCTGGCGCAGCTTTGATTTCATTTCTGCAATTGTAATGTTTGCGGTATCATCAAGATAAATAGGAAGCGTACCCATAGTTTCGCTGGCCATAGCCAACTTTTCCCAGCTGTTCGGATTTTCTATACCTGTCCTAAACTGGCGACTGTCTATTTCTGTAGCCGCCGAAAGTAGCCTGCCAGCCAACTGTTCCTTGCTCATCTCTAAGCTGAAAAATAGCACAGAAATGTCTTTTTTTGCTATGTTTTGCGCAATGTTTAGCGAGAAACTAGTCTTGCCCATACCCGGCCTTGACGCCAAAATTATAAGGTCACCCTTGCCCAGTCCGGTAAGCACTCTATCAAGATAAGAAAACCCCGTAGGAATACCAAGATATTGATCTTTCTCCGGGCCATCCAACAGTTGCAGGTGGCTCATCACCGAAATAATAGCATCGCGGAGCAGTTGCACGTTTTGCGCTTGCTTGCCTGTGCGAATTTCATATAGTCTTTGCTCTGCAGCTTCCAGCATCACTTTAGATTCT
This sequence comes from uncultured Oscillospiraceae bacterium, assembly GCA_964370155.1. Lineage (GTDB taxonomy): Bacteria > Bacillota > Clostridia > Oscillospirales > Ruminococcaceae > JAAYCI01. Next base: position 17,125 of record CAYJIC010000033.1, on the reverse strand, counting down.
AAATCTTCACTTATCTGCTGAAATGTTTCTTGAGACAGTTGCATCAACTGACGCTTAATAAACTTTTCTTCTACAATATCAATATAATTCACAAGGTTTGACAAGCTTGGCACAGTGCTTGCTATCTCTGCTAGATATTGTCTGGCACTACCAGGCTGTGAAAACGCCTCATTGGCAGATAGCTTATCTGCCAACACCACCACGTCCAGTGGCATAGAGTTTGTCATCAATAGCATCATTTCGGCAAAAACCGCCTGATTTTGACGCACATAAAACATCTCTTGACGCAAACGACTGATCACCAAAGAAAAGCCGGACGGATCCAGCAACACTGCACCCAGCACACTTTGTTCCGCCTGCACACTGTGCGGCAGTTCAATGCCCAAACTGTCCAGTGTAAGTCCAATATCCGCCGCCATAACAATCCCTCTTTTACCATTTTCTTTGACAAACTATTATGAGCTACCACTCATATAATATTTAGTCCTGCTCTGTCACTTGCACTGTAAATGTAGCGCTGATACCTGCAGCTATTTTCGCTTCTACTGTATAGCTGCCGAAATCTTTAATCTCACGTACCTGTAAAGACAGCTTTCTTTTATCTACTTCTACGCCCTCGCTTTTTAAAGTCTCGGCGATATCTTTTTGTGTTACCGCACCAAAAAGCCTTCCGCTTTGGCCGCCTTTAGCCTTTATAACCACAGTACGATCTTGCAATTTATCTGCTATTGCTCTGGCTGCATCTTCTTCCTCTTTTTTGTGATGAGCTTTAGCCGCTTCTTTTGTTTTCACTTGGTTCACCGCCGACGCATCTGCCTCAACAGCCAAGCCACGTGGAATTAAAAAGTTACGTGCATACCCATCACTCACATTATGCATCTCATCTTTTTTACCGATGTTTTTTACATCATCTTTTAATACTACTTTCATCAAACCCCTCCTTTTACTTTTACAGCTTTTTGATTGTCTTCAGTTTTTTCGGTTTTTTCTTTCATGTAATCTGCAATGGCACCATGAAGCATTTCTTCCGCTTTTTCAAGGCTTACATTGTTAAGCTGTGTTCCTGCCATGGTCAAATGCCCACCACCGCCTATTTTTTCCATCACCAGCTGCACATTTACTTCGCCCATGCTTCGTGCCGAAATACGCACTGCACCATCTTGTGAGATACCCACAAAACTTGCTAAAACTCCGGTGATTCCAAGCAGTTCATTTGCCGCCTGTGGTGCCACTACATCACAGCTAAACGGTACTTTATCGCTAAGCGTCACAGCGCACCCTTCGTATATTTTAGCCTCTGAAACAAGATGGCTGCGATACATATATTCGTTCATACTGGTTGAAAACAGTTTCTTTGTCTCGGATGTTCGTGCGCCAAAACGTCGTAGCCACGCCGCCGCTTCAAATGTACGTACACCCACATGCAAAGAAAATATCCTTGTGTCAAGCATAATTCCGGCCAAAAGCGCCTGGGCTTCTATGGCGGTGAGCTTTTCGCCTTTTTCACCGTCCACGTACTGCAAAAGCTCGCTGACAAGCTCGCTGGCACTGGAGGCATAAGGCTCGTGATAAAAAATAGTGGCATTGTCGATATGTCCCACCATCTTCCTGTGATGATCAATCACAATAACCCCGCCACAAGAACGATATATTTGCTCACTTTCCAAGAGATAATGAATATGGGTATCCACTATCACAACCAAAGTCGTTGAGCCCACCAAGGCCAAAGCCTCTTGAGGCATCAAAATATCTTCATCGTAACCATTTTCCAAAAGCATGTCGACCAAGCTAGTTGCCATGGTCTTTTTCTTATCTATCACCATGGCAGCCGCCACATTGCACATACGGCAAAACCGCCACATGCCAACCATAGCTCCCACACTGTCCATGTCGGAATTTTGATGCCCCATAATAAGCACCCTGTCATATTGATGCATCAAGTCCTTCATGGCCTTAGCCATCAGGCGGCTTTTCACGCGTGTGCGTTTTTCCACACTGCGCATCACGCCACCATAGAACTCATACCCGTCCGGACTTTTTACCGCCACTTGGTCGCCACCACGTCCAAGCGCCATGTCAAGCGCTTGTGAAGCTAACGCTTCACATTCGTGCAAGCTGGCAGCGCCACGCCCTACACCAATAGACATCGTCACCAGAGAGCCCACGCTATCTACTTTACGCACTTTGTCCAGTATATCAAATCTTGATTCCATCATTTTTTGTATATGCCGCTCTTCCACCACTGCCATATACCGTGCCGTGGATACACGTCGTAAAAACCCTGAGCTTTTTGCCACGAAAGTTTCCAGCGCAAAGTCTATCTCTGACAAAATTTTAGCGCGTTCGCTTTCCTGCATACCTTTCAGCACTTCATCGTATGTGTCAACTGTAAAATATAGCACTGCCGGCCTGCTGGCAAGGTATTCCTCTGCCTGTGTTTTAAGTAATGTATCTTCTATAAATATAACAATATACACATTTTCATTCGATTGTAAATTGCTACCAAAAACAGTATATCTTTTTTTGCCAATCGATATGTCCTGACCTTTAGCAGTACAAACAACTTCTTTGTCCAAACTTGGCACGTATTTCGTCACCGGTAAAGAGAATCCATCATCACCATTTCCGATTATATTACGAAAAGCTTCGTTGCACCATACGATTTCCTTGTCTGAAAACGCCATCAACGGCAACATAGCCTCAGACAATATATTTCCGACATCATCTTTCACTCTTCCGCTTAATATTCGGCGCACCAGCCTGCGTATGCGATTAAGGCTAAAAAATACTGCCAAGACAACCAAAGCTATCAAAACTACTACCAGCCACAACCAAGCCGGATTTGCCACAGCTAAAGCCACACCCAAGACCATGCATACGGCCAAGAGCATCACAAGCAAGCTATCTGTTGCAAAAAAGTTTTTTTTCAATGTGACTATCCCCTTTTAAAAAAAAGCGTACCGCAAAATCACTTATACTTTAATGAACACAACTATATTACACTTCCATAATAACCGGCATAATCATCGGACTACGCTTTGTTTTGCGGTAAAGTAAGCTAGACGCAGTTTCCCTCACCATTGTTTTCATGCTGTTCACATCACGGTGTTTCTCTTTTTGCATCTTCTTAAGCACTTTTTCCACAGCCATTCTGGTTTCTTCCAATAGAGCCTCTGAATCCCTAACGTATACAAAGCCTCTTGTGAAAATCTCAGGCTCGCACACAAGCTTTCCTTTTTTTACATCCACCGTAGCTACCAATACCACAATGCCATCTTCCGACAAAAGACGCCTATCACGAAGCACCACGCTTCCTACATCGCCTACACCCAGCCCGTCTACCATCACCGAGCCCGCCGGCACACCGTCTATCACAGCCAGCTTGTCCTCCGACAATAAAATCCCCTCACCGGTATCGGGTATCAATATATTACTTTCGGGTATACCCATGTCTTGCGCTGTTTTCGCATGACGTATCAGGTGTTTATATTCACCGTGAACCGGTAAAAAATACTTTGGTTGTGTCAAGTTTATAATCAGCTTTTGCTCTTCTTGGCACGCATGCCCCGAGGAGTGTACATCATACATGTTTTCATAAATAACATCAGCGCCAAGTTTCAGTAGATTGTTAACAACACGTGTCACCATCTTCTCGTTACCCGGAATAGGCGTTGCCGATATTATAATAAAATCACCACGACCTACATGCACATTCCTGTGACTATTTGCAGCCATACGCGCCAACGCGCTAAGTGTCTCACCCTGACTTCCGGTTGTGATTATCGTCACTTGTTCCGGCGGCATTTTATCTGTTTTGTTTATATCTATCAATATATCGTCCGGCGCGCGCAAATACCCAAGCTCAATAGCCATTTGTGTGTTTTTTATCATACTACGCCCTGAAATAGCCACTTTTCTACCATGCTGCACTGCTAAATCAATAAGCAGCTGCACACGATACAAGTTCGAGGCAAACGTCGCCACAATCACTCTTTTCTTCTCAGCGCGTGCAAACAACGCCGTAAGTCCTGCGTTTATCACGCTTTCCGACGTGGTGCTGCCCGGCCGCTCTGAGTTTGTCGAGTCACTGACAAGGGCCAAAACACCTTTTTCTCCATATTCTGAAAAAGCCGCTAAATCAATAGGCTTTCCGCCTACCGGAGTATAGTCTATCTTCCAGTCGCCTGTGTGCATCACCACACCTGCAGGGCAAGTAATAGCAAACGCCACCGCATCCGGTATACTGTGGTTCACGTTAATGGGATCAATCTGGAAACACCCCACTTTTATCATCTGGCGCGGCACAAACCTATGGCGCTGAGTAGACGATAAAAGCCCATGTTCCTCTAGCTTGTTTTCTATTAGGCCCATGGTAAGCTTTGTACCATAAATAGGTACGTTAATTTCACGTAGCAGATATGGCAGCGCCCCGATATGATCCTCATGACCATGCGTAATAACAATACCACGTATTTTCTCGCGATTTTGCTCTAAAAAAGTAAAATCCGGAATCACAAGGTCTATGCCGTACATGTCACTTTCCGGAAAGCATCCACCACAATCCACCACAAGCATATCACCTGCACACTCGTACACAGTGATATTCTTGCCTATCTCGCCAAGTCCACCAAGTGGATACATCTTCAACGTTGCAGCTTTTGCACGAGGAGCACGAGGTTTTCGCCCTGCAACGCTAGCCACACTCCTACTTTTGGCAACACGAGACTGAGGCCCCGCAGCATTTTGCGTACCTGAAACATGCCCACTGTGGCGCTTGCCACGTGCCGGCGAAGAAAGCTTTTTATTCTGTTGTTCGTTCATTTAATCCTCCATTTTTAATACAAAACCTGACCTTACCCCTGTTTTAGGTAGGCCATTTGCTGTTTGATATTTCTTTTTTTGCTTATAAAAAAGTGTTTCAACTCGCATAGAAATCACTTTATTTTCTATATATTATACATAAAAATAAACACAAGAGCGTGTATTTCCAGAAGTGAATAACATATTGCCTCACAGAAAACGCCACAATGTGCAAGCTATTAATCGTTTTAAATACATATATTATATACAGTGTACGTTTTTCAAGGGGCTTTGTCAAGGTTGCCATTTTTATAAAGCTTTTGTATACTATACTTTATAAGCATTACCCTTCATTTATACATGTGCTATAGGATAAAATAGCCACATGACAAATTTATATATTTAAACTGTTAGGAATTTTCATCATGAAACGTGTGGATATTTTTACCGACGGCGCTTGCAAAGGAAACCCCGGACCTGGTGGATGGGGCGCTATTTTGCGCTATCAAAATATTGAAAAAGAAATTTCAGGTGGCGAAAAAGAAACCACAAACAACCGCATGGAGATGCTGGCGATGATATGTGCACTGCGCCAGCTGAAAGAGCCTTGTTTTGTGGTGGCTACCAGTGATTCCAAATATCTTTTAGACGGCTTACAAAAAGGTTGGGCCGCTGGCTGGAAACAACGTGGATGGAAGAAAAAAGATGGTAAGCCAGCGCTGAACTCCGACTTGTGGGATTTGCTTTTAGAGCTTACATCCCACCATAAAATGGAGTATCACTGGATACGTGGACATGCCGGCCATCCTGAAAACGAGCGCGCAGATAAACTTGCCGTTGCAAAGGCTGAAGCATATAGCGGACTGCTGTAAACCCAAAACACTTTACACTTATTTCAACTATTTCGCATTAACACAACATAAAAGGTGACTGATGGATAATAAAAAAATATTACTGGCTTTTTCCGGTGGCGTTGACTCTTCCGCTTGTGTCGAGTTACTTCGAAAGCAAGGATATGATGTTTTTGGCCTATATATACGTTTTTCTCCCGCCCACGACGATTTGTCTATTCAGGCAAAAAAAGTAGCAGAAGAGCTTTGTATGCCTTTAAGTATAGTAGATGTACAGCCACAGTTTGAAAAGCATGTGGTCCATCCGTTTTGCTCCGCTTACACAGTAGGTCGCACACCAAACCCTTGTGTTGTGTGCAATCCTTTGGTGAAGTTCGCTACTTTGTGCAGTGCCGCAGACGATGCCGGTATTTTTCATGTTGCTACCGGGCACTATGCTTGCATATCTCAGCAAGATAACACCTACTACGTCTCCACGGCTAAAAGCCTTGCCAGAGATCAAAGTTATATGTTATATCGTCTTTCTCAAGATGTGTTGTCGCGGCTGGTGCTTCCGGCAGGTGAGTTTGAAAAACAACAAGTGCGCCAGATAGCCACAGATCTTCACCTTTCAAACGCCGATGCGCCCGACAGCCAAGAAATTTGTTTCATACCCAGCGGTGATTATCCGCAGTATATTTTAGATGGCGGATTTCAGTCGTTACAAGGTGATTTCATTTCACCAAATGGCGAAAACCTCGGCCCGCATAAAGGGGTGTTACACTACACCATTGGCCAGCGTAAAGGTCTCGGTATCGCTCTGGGCCAGCCGGTGTTTGTGAAAAGTATATTACAAAACGGCAACGTACATCTTTGCTATTCCGACGGCCTGCTTTCCTCTGAAATAAAGCTGACAGACTGCATGTTCACACCATTACTATGTGATAATTCTCAGCTTTTTGTCAAAATCCGCAGTATGGCGAAGCCCGTTGCTTGCCATTTTGACAAAGATACTTTCACCGTGGTGTTCGATACACCACAGCGCGCGCCCGCCCCTGGCCAACACGCCGTTTTCTACTTAAACGGGCTTGTTTTAGGCGGCGGAGTGATAGACAGCGTCGCTTTTGCATAAACAGCTTATATAAAGTCATGTTTTCGGCACAATTCTCAAAAGAAATGGAGATTATTATGTTAAGATTAATATCTGTACTTATTGCATGTTTTTTATGTGTTTTGATATTTGCAGCATGTGGTAGTGAAGAAGCTAATGTGTCCTCCGTCTTGCAATATGATGGCCCCCCATCTACCCCACCAGGTTTGATTTCCAGCACTCCTGATCCTGCACCCGGAGCATCTTCTGTTGTATCATCCGACGCAACTTCAGACAATAGCAGCTCTGAAGTTGATACTTTACAATCGATAGAAGGTATCATCGACAGTGCTGCCATGGGCGAGTTTTTGGTCGAGCTTTCCGACGGACGGTACTTGATATTTTCATACGAAGGTGTAGACACCAGTAGCCTTGAAGATACTAAACCCGGCAGTCCTATCCTCATTCACTACTACGGCACCATCGAAGGCACCGACACTTCTGCAATTACTATCCAAAGTATGGAAACACCGTAGTATCTTTTTATTCTGCTTATAACGCAAAGGAGAATATCATGACAGACTTTTTCACCAGCCTTTGGGATAATCATCAAAATATCCTAGTCACTTTAGGTGTGGCCGCCTTGGTGCTTTTGATTTTCTTTTTGTTTTCGTCCTTACTTTTCCGTGCTATTTGGCCTTTTCTAATCAAAAAAACAAACGAGGATAAATATCCTTTAGTGGTACATATGCTAAGAGGTTTTCGTCATCCTCTTTCACTGCTTTTAAAAATAAGTGGTATTTGTATTGCCTTTATCTTGATATTCCACCAACTTTCATTTGATACTTGGCCGGCCTTTTTACAAACCACCATAAATAATGCGCCCGCTAATCTTTACACTGTTATTCGTATTTCCATTGTGGTCGCCATTGCATGGGGTCTTATTGCCTCCAGCGACATTTCCTCGCTTATTTTGCGCAGTGCCGGAAAACACCTGAATGTAAAAATGGGCAAAAGCCTTTCACGGTTTGTTTCTGCCGTTTTCACCGTTATTGTTGTGGGCATTGCCGTGATGATTGTGCTAAGCGAGCTTGAATACGACGTCAAAGGTATTGTCGCCGGCCTTGGCCTTGGTGGGCTGACCATCGCACTTGCTGCGCAAGACTCTGCAGCAAACTTTTTCGGCGGCATGATGCTTGTTTTGGAAAAACCGTTTGAAATAGGCGATTTTATCAGTTGCGACGGCGTGGAAGGCACGGTGGAAGACATCAGCCTTCGCAGCACCAAAATCCGCACACCTTTGGGCGGACTTACCGTTATGCCAAACTCAAACTTGGTAGACTCTCCTCTCACAAACACCAGCAGCGCCATGGAAAAACGCAGAGCCGACTTCACCCTTAGCATGCCTTACACCACCACAACAAACCAGCTAAAGCAATTCACTCAAAGTGTTCAGACCATGCTGGAGACAAACCCAAATATATCCCCCGATACTATTATCGTAAGGTTTACCGATATGAACCCTACCTCTCTACAAGTACGTGTGATTTTCTACTCTGCCTTGCCGGATTTTTCGGATTATATGCGAATATGCGAGCAAGTAAACTTTGCAATCATGGACCTCGCACAAAAACACAACATTGATTTTTCTTTGTCGGGACGTGCCGTTTACGTTGACGCGAATGGCGACGACTAACTTTTACAACACAAGGAGCACACTATGAAACTTGCAGTATCAAACATCAGCTTTCCCAAAGATGCAGAACCCAATATTTATGACTTTTTAGCGCAAAATGGCTTTTCAGGTCTTGAAATTGCACCTACACGTTTATATGCCGAAAACCCCTATGATTACGCCAAAGACTTTTCTGCTTTCGCTAAAGATCTAAAGAAAAATTACGGGCTCACCATATGCTCGATGCAAGCTATTTGGTACGGTATATCAGGAAATATTTTTGACAATGAACAACGCAGCGCCTTGATAGACTACACAAAACGTGCCATTGATTTTGCGGCAGCCGGCGGGTGCGAAAACTTAGTTTTCGGATGCCCAAAAAACCGCAACATGGCTGACGGCGACACACCTGAAAAAGCCGACGAATTTTTTATCAGTGTGGCTGAATACGCCTCAAAAAATGGATGTTTTATCGCGCTTGAGCCAAACCCTTCAATATACGGCACAAACTTTATCAACACCACCGCACAGGCGCTTGAATATTGCTCCCGCCTTGCAATCCAAGGACTAAAAGTAAATATAGACTTTGGCACCATTGTAAACAACGACGAAAACCCCGCCGATATTTTCGGTGATTTATCCTTTGTGAACCACATCCATATCTCCGAGCCTTATCTTGCGCCATTAAAGCCGCGCGATGTGCACCATGCCGTGAAAGACTTAACATATAATAGATATGTCTCCCTTGAAATGGCCACACCCGACGATGTTGATACATTTAAGCAGTCTGCGCTTTATCTTTCCAATCTGTTTTCATGAATACACCTATATGTTGACTATGTTGACGCAACAGTGCATATATATAAAAAACACAAGGCAAAATCCCTGTGTTTTTTTATGTTATAAACTATGGTCTACGCTCTCGTCTGCAAGATATAAAATCGATCGTTCTGTCATGCCCACCATTACAATATCGGGTTTTATTTTTAATATGTCTTCCATATGTATTTGTGACAAATATAAACTTGAAAATCTGTAAATATCCATGTTGTTGAAATTTTCCGACAGATAGCTTGATATACTCCCAGTAGCCATCATAGAATCGCAGTATATCAGTATCGATTCTTTTTCTTCGTCACCCGTGGTTGTATTTATACTTGAAAGAAATTGCCTTGACTCCATTATTTCATTCAATGTGTCAGGCTGTGTCAAAACTGCCGAAGGCTGGATAACGGTTAAAGATACCTCTTCTTCCCCGTCCATATACTTCATATTTGGAAGCATATTTGCCAAATCACCTTTGTACTCTATTTCTTCTGCCGACACCGGCACCGGCTCGGGTTCTTTTTCTATAAATCCAAACTGATACAGGTCTTCAATAATTTTTTGATATGCAACATACATTCCTCTATCGTTCCAGTGCGTGTCGGTTTTGTAATACACTCTTTGTTCTGTTTTTGCGTCCAAAAGTGCATCTTTCAGTCTAATCACCGGAACGCTTGTGTTGTCTTGCAGATAATCTGCCAAAATATCTGCCGGGGTTTCTCGCACAGTTAGACTACCATATATATTCTCGGGATATATACTAACCTTGCTGGGTGGCAACGTTAAGACATAGTCAATCCCTTGTTCTTTAAGCGCATCATACATTCTTTGCTGTGAATCCGCTATTTTCAGTAGCATCTCTTCGGTCAACTCATAAGTACCGTAGGCTATTTCCATGTTTGAGCCTTGTGTATAATAAAAAAAATCATCTTTGCCATACTGCACCTTGATGTCCGCAGGCTTATTAAGAATGAACTCCGAAAAAAACGCATTCGTTAAAATCAATTCATCCCTAAAGCCTATATTATCATTCAGCCACGCTTCAAACCCATCTTTAGTCAAAACATAATTCCCGTTTTCATCAAATATCTGCGGAAAATTAGCCAATGTACGATTTTCCGTAGACGAAATCTTGTCTTGCTCAAAATTCACAAACAACATAGGTATAATCATTATAATGACAAACACAAACACAGGCAGATATTTATATACCCACTTTACCTTCAATAATATAGCCCCATATGTTTTTGATTGTTTCATTTACACTACCTTAAAAATTGAAATATATAAACGGATTATAGCCACCCTTTGCAACATACGACATCGAAATAATGATAATAGCAGTATATATCAACGGCTTTGCTATGTTATATATTCTAGCGCCTACAATGCTATTTTTTATCCATTTTTCAGCATACTGATAACTCGGCACAGCAAACACCACTGCCAGTATCAGCAAAACAAATGTTTCGTTTATCATCGCGGGCACATCAGGGCTTACCAGCATATTGCCACTCAGGCCAAACATATCTTTCATATACGCAATCGCCAGCGATAAATCCTCTGCACGAAACATCACCCATCCGAGCATCACCACCAAAAGTGTGTACAACCACTTTATGCCACCAAACAACGAAAATCCTATGTTCTTATTTTTCAAAACACGCTCGATTATCAAAAAAACACCGTGCCACATACCCCACACAATAAAGTTCCAGCTAGCTCCATGCCACACTCCTGTAGCAAAAAACACAATCAACAGGTTAACATATGTGTTGCCTTTTCTATTTCCACCAAGCGGTATGTATAGATAATCCCTAAACCATGAACTAAGTGAAATATGCCACCTTCGCCAAAACTCAGTAATTGATTTAGATATGTATGGATAGTTGAAATTTTCTAAAAACTCAAACCCAAACATCTTGCCAAGGCCTATTGCCATGTCTGAATATCCCGAAAAATCAAAATATATTTGAATGGTATATGCCAACACACCATACCAAGCAAGGGCGACACTTCTTTCAGTGTCAATATTAAACGATAAATCAGCAATAACGGCAAACTGATTTGAAAAAATTACTTTTTTTCCAAGGCCCACAATAAACCGCTGCACACCGCCGCTAAACTTATCTATCGAAACATTTCTTTTTTCTATCTGATCGTTTATTGTGGAGTATCTCACTATAGGCCCAGCAATTAACTGAGGAAAAAGCGCAATATAAAGCGCTAAATTTATCGGGTTTTTCTGAAGTGGAACAACATTCTTGTATAAATCAAACAAGTAAGACATACTTTGAAATGTGAAAAATGAAATTCCTATCGGTAAAACTATATTACTCAATGGCACACTTAGCCCGAAAACAGTATTTACATTTTCTATAAAAAAATCAAAATACTTATAATAAAAAAGCAAAGCTAAATTCAAGGCTGTTGCAACAAAAAGCACAAACCTTCTGGTGTTTAACCCTTTTTCTCTAACTGCATCAATCGCAAGCCCCAAAATATAGTTGCCGATGATAGACATCATCATCACAATAACAAATACCGGCTCGCCAAAAGCATAAAAAACTAACGATGCAAAAAGCAAAAAAGCATTTCGCACCTTATTACCTATAACATAATATATAATCAGCGTGATTGGCAGAAAAGCAAATATAAATATTATAGAAGAAAATACCATTTTAGCTCCTAAGTCCTTATGTTCTCATCTTAGTATAAAGGTGTGCTGCAAAAAATCATACCACCGGTAAAGTTTTCTTGCTTCAGCTATTGGCTTATACTACACAGACTGTATTATATTATACATTTAATGATTTATTTTTTCAAATAAAATTTAATGCAAACATATCTTTCACTTTAAAGGTATAAAAAAATGTGATACACTAACAAAGGTCTTTAATTTAACCCTTCAAAAAAACTAATTTAAAAATAATTTAATTTTAATGCAATAAAACATGCTACTTGTGCATTAATATAACGAAAGAGGTGAAAACATGCTGTTTCTTTGTTTGAGCTCAACAGAGGACTGCACGCAAAATGCGCCCGATAACTTGTATCTTGATAAGTGTCTTTTTGAAATAGCAAATGGAAATAAAGAGGCACTTGCAGATTTATATAACGAAACAAGCACCGGGGTTTATGCCTTTGCTCTTTCTATTTTGAAAAATGCACAGGACGCAGAAGATGTTTTGCACGACTGCTTTGTACGTATTTATTCTTCTGCCGGCTCCTACACCACTACCGGCAAGCCTATGGCCTGGATTTTGACCATTGCAAAAAACATGTGCTTTGGCAAAATACGCGCACAAAAGCGATATGCCGACAATGAAGTAGAGGACTGGCAAGGCGCACTTTCGGCCAATGAAAACCTGCAAGTTGAAGATAAAATGGTACTGGCTGCCTGCTTTGAACATCTATCTGATGAAGAGCGCAATATCTTGGTGCTGTATGCCGTATCCGGATTCAAACACCGCGAGATTGCCTCCATGCTGAATATCAGCTTGTCAACCGTGCTTTCAAAATATCACAGAGCCTTAAAAAAACTAAGAAACCACATCGCGAAAGGAGAGGAATTATCATGAACGATAAACACATTGAAGACAAAGTATATACCGCTTTCAAAAATGCAACACCAAATGTGCTGAATGATATCCTTACCGATTGCGATACACAAACGAAAGGCAAGGTAACGGTAATGACAACTACTAAAAAATCAATGAAAAAATGGATAGCAGGCGCTATAGCTGCCGCCGCAGCTCTTGTAATTGTAGGAATAAACGGATATGTGTTTTATGATTCAAACTACGCTGTAAAAAGCACTGTACTTTTAGACGTAAATCCCAGCACTTCTTTGGAAGTGAACAAAAAAGATGAGGTTGTATCTGCAAAAGCGCTAAACACTGACGCAGAGGCTATCTTAAGCGACATGGACCTTGAAGGTAGCGACATCACCATAGCAGTAAACGCCATCTTAGGCGCCATGCTCCGCGAAGGCTATATTACGCAAGAAGCAAACAGCATTCTGCTTAGTGTAGACAATGAAAATGAGGCCGAGGCTTTACTTCTTCAAACCAACCTTACCCAAGGTATAAACGATACCCTATTGCAAGGTGGCATCGAAGCAGCCGTCATCAGCCAGTCTGTGTCTCAAGACAACGCCCTCCAATCAAAAGCAGACGTTAACGATATTTCTATTGGTAAAGCACAGCTTGTCGAACAAATTCTTTCCCAAAACCCAAATTATACTTTCAACCAATTAGCCGCTTTATCTATAAATGATTTAAACCTTATTTCCGATCAACTGTCCGGTATACTAAGTAGCGGAAACGCCAGCCAGGCCGCATACATTGGTCAAGAAGCCGCTCTCAATGCCGCTTTAGCTGCAGCAGGTGTAGCGCCCGGTACCCAAACTGATCTTGACATCGACCTTGAGTACGAAAACGGTGTTATGGTATATGAAGTCGACTTTGAAGTAGCCGATGTTGATTATTCTTTTAACATAGACGCTGTCAGCGGAGCTGTTGTTGTAGACACCGACGACGATCTTGACGATGATCTAGACGACATAAACGACGATCTTGACGATGACTTAGACGACATAAACGACGATCTTGACGATGACCTAGACGACATGGATGACGATCTTGACGATGACTTAGACGACATGGACGACATCGATGATATATATGATGATGACTATGACGACGACTATGACGACGACTATGATGACGACTATGACGATGACTATGATGACGACTATGATGATGACTATGACGACGACTATGATGACGACGATGGTGACGACGACTAATATAACTACATGCTTTTAAAAAGCTTATTTAGTAAAATTATCACATTCAAAGGTATCTCCCTCCTACTTTTAACACATCCGTCTGTATTAATTGTGCACTTTCACTATACAAAAGCACTTGTGTGATTTTTATCGCTTTGATATAATTAATTCAAGGTAAAGAGTCAGATATTTTATTAAGCGGATAAAAATCGCAAAAAACCACTTTATATGCAATATTTTGAATAAAGTATATTTTGTAGTCGTGTTATTTGGCAATTTTTATCGGTTTGTTAAAAGGATGGAGTGGACATAACCATGACAATCACTTTTTCTTTAGCTCTCTTTTTCGTCTTCATCTTGATTTACATGTTAATTATCGAAATATTTACCGTACTTTTTCGTTTAACCGGCCTGACATATGATAGGTCAAGCTTACAGGTCATCTCTATGTTGACAAGTTGTGGTTTCACCACACAGGAAAGCGAATCCATTACAACGTTTCGCACACGCAGAAAACTTGCAAAGCTCACTATTATTTTCGGCTATTTATTTACAGTTATTATCATGTCCAGTGTAATTAACGTGTTCTTATCGCTTAGCAACTCTGAAGTTGCAGACATGGGTCTATCGGTAGTCATCGTCTTATTATTCATGGCACTTATCACAATCAGCACTCGCGTAAGGGCAGTACGTTATTTTTTAGATGCGCGTATCGAACAACTGGGTAATCGTCTAATGTTTGGAGACTCATCAAACACAATTGTTGTACTCGATTATTTTGGTAAAAATGCAATATGTGAAATCAACCTTTCTAACCTACCTATACAGTTTGATAATGTTAAACTAAAGAACTCCGGCCTCAAAGAAAAATATAGCATTCAGCTGATGTTGATAAAACGTAACGGTAGGACTTTGAGTATACTGAAAGGTGAGGATGTGCTGCTGAAAAATGATACCATCGTAGTTTTTGGCGATTACGCCAATATCAAGACCCTATTCAAAAGACCAACAAACAAATCGCAGAATAAATAACCACAAAATAACCCACTATCCTATAAACACAAAAACGTACAGCAAATCACCCCTTGATGAATTACCACTCATCAAGGGGTGAACTTATGCAACTATACAAAACCATTTAAATATACTCTAATATCTCATCTTTTGGCAGCCGAGATTTTGGCAAAGACTTATTAATGTCGCTTTCTTTGTGATATCCCACAGATACTACAAAACAAGAGCTGTATCCTTTTTTTCTTAAACCACACACATCATCAAGAGTTTTCAAGTCTACGCCTTCAATAGCTATTGCATCAAGACCCAAAGCGGCAACCCCAAGCAAAAAATTTCCAAGGTTTAAAAACACTTGTTTTTCGGCCCAATGATGGAAATCTTTATACTCATATTGATGCATGTTGGCAAACATAACTCTTATCTTATGTGTCTCGTCTTTCATCTCTGACATTTCATATCTACCATCTTCATCTTCCACATTCACAATATGTTCTGAATAATCTTCAGAAAACATTGTTTTTGCCGCAAAAACCACCACCAAGCTTGCATCTAAAATCTTAGACACATTGAATGGATGAAACTCTTTTGCAGAGCTTGCAATTTTCTGTTTTCCTTCTTCTGTTTTTGCTAAAACAAAATACCACGGCTGAAGATTGGTAGACGACGGAGAAAGTTGCAACAAATCCTCGATAGCCGCAATCTTTTCATCACTCAACTTTTTACTACTGTCAAATTCTTTTGTAGAGTAGCGATTTTTCAGAGTTTCAATAATATCCATAAGCACCTCCGGCTATACAGCTTTCATAACGCTAAGTCATAAAACAGTTATATTAAAGTAGTGACGAGAATGTCCTCAGCACCCCAAGCGTTGCAAATTTCACAATAGAAAGCTTGCCACCATACGGATGGTTTTCCATGGTGATTTCTCTGCACTGCGCCTGTGTACTTAAAAAGTCATCTTTTACTTTTCCAACAGCGGAAGATCCATACATCCAAACACCACACTCATAATGCAATGCAAGGCTTCTGTAATCAAGGTTAATGGTACCCACAACGGCGCTGTCATCATCGCTAACAAACATCTTCGCATGGATGAACCCCGGCGTGTATTCGTAAATTTTCACCCCTGCTTTAAGCAGGATTTTATAATACGAGCGTGATAAAAACCAAATTAGCTTTTTGTCGGGTATGCCGGGCAAAATAATCCTCACATCAATTCCGGATTTCGCCGCTGATGTAAGCGCCACCATCATCTCGCGGCTGATGATAAGATACGGTGTTGTGATGTAAACATAATCTTTTGCGCAGTTCAGCATACTCATATACACTGTTTCACCAACCGCATCATCATCAAGCGGCGTATCTGAAAACGGCTGTATGATACCATCGCTCTCAAAGCTTTTCGTAGGCGCATAACGCAAAAAGTCCTCTTCTCGTTGAAGCACCGACGCCCACATCGACAAAAACATCACTGTCAAATTATACACAGCGTCACCTTTTAACATCACTGCGGTGTCTTTCCAGTGCCCATATATCACTTTTTCGTTTATATACTCGTCAGCAATATTCACCCCACCGATAAATCCTACATTGCCGTCTATTACTAAAATTTTACGGTGATCACGGCTATTAAAATTTGAGTTAAACAGTGTCAATACCGGGTTAAATGCCCTGCAGTCAATGTTGTGCTTTTCCATTCGTTTAACAAGGCCCACAGGTAGTGTCACTATACACCCAAGGTCGTCAAACATTATCCGCACATCCACACCTTTTGATGCTTTTTCTATAAGAATCTCTTCTATAGCGCCCCACATTTTTCCGCCTTCAATAATAAAATATTCAAGGAAAATGAACTTTTCTGCAGCTTTTAATTCTCTTAGCATAGCTTCAAATTTTTCTTCACCGAGCTTAAAATATTCCACCTGAGTATTTACATGCTTGGGTGATGAGGCAATGGTTTGGATATACTTTGATAACCTCTCGGCATTTGAATTATTTTGAAAAAGCTCGCAAGATACTTCAGGCTGTGCGTCCATCCATTCCCTTTGCTTTTTCTCCATTTTCTCGCGCAGTTCTTTTCTGCTTTTGCTTTCCCTTTG
>CAYJIC010000032.1:0-18424 GCA_964370155.1 uncultured Oscillospiraceae bacterium | reverse complement strand
GGAAGAAAACGCAGACGATATGGCCGATGTTTTCAGTGCAAATAAATTGGATCTAGATGAAGTAAATGTAGAGCTTACGTCTATTTTTGATAATGCAGAGCTTGAAATGAATGAAGGTTTGTTTGCGCAGGTAGAAACAGAAGAAAGCGTGAATGAGGCTGATATATTTGATGGTGCAGAGCAAGGAGATGGTCTGTTTGATAGTGTTTTGCCACAAGTAGATGACAGCATGTCGCAGTCGGGCGAGAATATATTTGCAGAAGATTTCTTTGATGTTGGTGAAGTGCAAGTTGTTGATTCACAGTCGAATAATGTGGAAGACTTCTTTGATGTGGATGAAACACAAGTGAGTTCTGATATAGATTTATTTGGTGTGGAAGAAGTGGAACCGCAGGAAGATTTCGCGCAGAATGTTTTGCAAGCAATAGCCTCGCAAGATCAAAATATGGATGCTCCGATGCCGTTGTCACAGTATATGGAAAGTGATGAAGCGGTTATGCAGGAAAGCATGGATATACCACAAGAAGAGCAAACTATGCGACTTGTAGGCGAAATATTTAAAACATATATTTTAGCCGAGCACAACGATGTTTTGTGTTTGGTAGATAAACATGCGGCGCACGAGCGTATATTATATGAGCAGCTGGTGAACCAACGTGGCGGTGCAGGTAGCCAACAGTTGCTTTCGCCGGTGCATGTTGACCTGTCTGCGGCCGAGAAAGATGCCTTGCTACAAAACAGTGATGTACTGATGAATGCAGGCATTGAGGTGGAAGATTTTGGCGGGAATGCTGTGTTGGTGCGTGGAGTGCCGGATGACGTGGAGAATACCGATATAGAAAACTTGGTGATAGAAGTTGCGGCAAGAATGTCTGAAAACAGCAATGATAATATGAATGAAAAAACAGAATGGGTGCTACATTCAATTGCGTGCAGAGCGGCTGCAAAATCCGGCGATAAAACACACCCTGAAGAACTGCTGGCGCTAGCTTGTGATATTTTAAGTGGCAGGGTACCAATGTTTTGCCCTCATGGACGTCCTGTGGTATTGGAAATCACCAAAAAGGAGCTGGAAAAACAGTTTGGCCGACTTGGATAAAACAAAGCTGATAGTGGTGTGTGGTCCTACTGCTGCGGGAAAATCCGGTCTTGCTATAAATCTGGCAAAACATTTTGGCGGCGAAATAATCAGTGCGGACTCAATGCAGATTTATAAAGGGCTGGTGATAGGCACTGCCGCTACAATAGATACAGACGGTATACCTCAGCATATGGTGGGTTTTCTTTCTCCAAAAGAGCGCTTTTCCACTGCAGATTGGCAAGAAAAGGCAAGGAATCTTATCAAAGATATCACAGCAAGAGGTGCTGTTCCGATTGTGTGTGGTGGTACGGGGCTTTATATTAGTAGCCTGCTACAAGGGATTAGCTTTGAGAAAGAAGACACAAATGAAGAACTGAGAAAAGAGCTTTCAATCGAGTGGGAAAACTGTGGCGGGAAAGCTATGTTGGAAAAATTGGCACAGTATGATTCTCAGCGTGCGGCGCAGTTACATGAAAATGACAAAAAACGTGTCTTAAGAGCGCTGGAACAAAGCATTGTAACCGGCTTAAATGCACAACAAAGAAACGAGCTGAGCAAGCAATATCCATCGCCATATGATGCGTTGGTTTTGGGCCTGAATTATAAAGAGCGCAGTAGCCTTTATGACGCTATTGAAAATCGGGTAGATGTGATGATGCAGGATGGCCTGATTTCTGAAGCAAAGATGGTATGGGAAAATAAAGATGCATACAAGACGGCAGTGCAGGCAATTGGGTACAAAGAACTGTTCCCTTATTTTGAAGGTATACAGTTGCAAGAAGATTGCGTGAAAAAGCTGAAACAAGCGACCAGAAATTATGCAAAAAGACAAGTCACATGGTTTTCTAAAGTGGAAGGAATTCACTGGCTTTGCCCGCAAACGGACAACGTGCAAGAAGAAGCATATGCGCTTTGCTCGTCGTTTTTGTAGGAGCTTTGCAGTGCGATGCAGGTGAATGAATAGATATTTAGCTGTGTTTTTTATTTAGACAATAAATTTTCATGGTGCTATTAAAACGCTATGATGCGTATAGTTGTAGCAAAAAACCAATTGTGATTCACTATGATAAGCTTTTTGTGCCGACTTTTGTGAAAAACGGTGCTTATCAGAAGGGAGACAAGTACACTGAAAAAAGAAATTTATTCCCAAGAAGATAGGGAACAATATAATGAGCAAACTGATAACATGGAACAAGGAAAATTGCCGCCCAGGAAAAAACATATAAATGTGCGAAAATACTTGAAGTTGTTGTATTTGCTTCCGCTAATACCTATTGTATATTTCGCGATACAGGTGTTTATAGTTATATCCCCACGCATGCGCACAGATGTGGTAAAGAACGGCACTATGACGGATTACATGGCGGTGAATGGTCAAGTGGTGCTGGATAGCCAGCCGATATACAGCAACATGTCGGGGTATATTTACTATACAGTTCAGGACGGTGAGCGCGTATCGAATGACACAGAAGTGGCGCAGTTTTTTGCTACAGAGGCCGGTGTAGAAGCAATGGATATCATTGCGGCGGCAGACAAAGAACTTGAAATGATACAAGAAGCATCACAAACAGTGGTAGAAGGTAGTGATCTTGAAAATTTGCTAGACGAGAGGCAAACCGGGCTGTATGACTTGCTGAATGCCATGGAGTCAAACAATTATTCAAGCCTGGAGTCAGTGGTTGGACAATTGAGCTTGGCTGACAACAAAATGCAGATTGCTACAGGCGAGGCTACAGACTTTGATGCATATATAGCAAGCTTGGAAAGCCTTAAAGAAGAGTATGGAATCTTAGCGGCACCTATAGGCGTGGCTACTGTATCGGACAGTGGATATTTTGTCTCTTCAGAGCTACAAGATGTGATATCGCTTGATTATGAAGCGGCATCAGTGATGGATCCTACTACATTACAGCAAACAATGAATGATGAGCCGCTATATCATAATGAAAACGTGGTAGGGCATATTGTTAAAGATTACAAGTGGTCATATTTTACCACCGTGTCTGCAAGTGAGGCGCAGAGGTTTGTTGTGGGCGATAAATCGTTACGGTTACGTTTTCCAAATAGCGGCGGCATGGAAGTGTCTGTGGAAGTGGAAAATGTTACTGTGGACGAGGTGAATGACATTGCTAAAGTAGAGTTGTTTTGCGATGAAATCAGCGCAGATGTGTTATCGATGCATGTGGAAGAAGCGGAGATTATTTTTGGAGTAGAGCAAGGTGTGCGAATTCCAAAAGAAGCACTAAGACTGGTTAACGAGACAAATGAAGATGGCAGTGTCAGCACCCACCAAGGTGTGTATATACAGTTTGGCAATATGGTGTATTTTAGGCACGTGGAAATTATACTAGAGGATGAGTATTATTTGTTGGCGTCGTGGGATTATGAAGATGGTGTAAACGAGGTGCAATTGTACGATACAGTGGTGGTAGACCCGGGAGGTGTGGAGCTATATGACAGTAAAATACTGTGATGAAGAGCTGATACGCCGCAATGTGGAAGACGTTAGGGAGCGAATTGCCAATGCAGCAATCAAGGCAGGAAGAAATCCGAGTGAAATTACTCTTGTTGGGGTGAGTAAAACGCAGCCACCACAGGCAGTGCGTGCGTTATTAAACGCAGGAGTGGATACAATAGGAGAAAATAGGGTACAAGAACTGCTGGAAAAAGAAGAGTTTCTGAAGGATATTCCACACAAAACACATCTTATTGGACATTTGCAACGAAATAAAGCAAAATTTTTGCCGGGGCATGTAGATATGGTGCAAAGCCTA
The DNA here is from genome assembly GCA_964370155.1 of uncultured Oscillospiraceae bacterium. GTDB lineage: Bacteria > Bacillota > Clostridia > Oscillospirales > Ruminococcaceae > JAAYCI01. The sequence continues at coordinate 14,569 of CAYJIC010000032.1, read as the reverse complement.
TCAAGCATACAAACAATGCAAGCTTTGCAGAAAGTTTATGCCAATGCGGCTGAGCCTATTGATGTGCTAATAGAAGTGAATATTGGCGATGAATCGAATAAAACAGGGGTGGATAAAGGCGAGATTATGGAGCTGGCGTCTATGGTTTGTCAAAGCAAAGAGCTTTGCCTGCGTGGGCTGATGGCCATTCCACCATATTTAGAAGGCGAAGCTGTACGCATTTATTTTGCACAAATGTGGCAACTGTTTATTGACATAAAGGCAAAAAAAATGGATAATAATACTATTAATGTATTATCTATGGGTATGTCTTCAGATTTTGAGTTTGCCATTGCTGAAGGATCCACAATGGTACGTGTGGGAACCCGATTGTTTGGTCAGAGAAATGTAAGGTAAAATCATCTCAAAGATAGGTAAAGGAGACTGAATATGGGTTTATTTGATAAAATCCGAGATATCATGGGTGTAGAGGAAGACGATTACGAAAACGAAGAGATGGAGTTTGTTGGCGCGAATAGCATGACATCATCCTCAAGTGATGTATCTGCGTCAAAAAGCAACAAAGTTGTAAGCGTGAATGCTACCACTTCGTTGCAGGTGGTATTGGTTTCACCAGAGCGTTTTGACGACGCTTCTTCGGTGGCCGATCTTTTGATTGAGCGCCGTGCTGTGGTGCTGAATTTAGAGGGAACACCAAAAGAAGCTTCCAGACGCCTTTTGGATTTTCTGACAGGTGTTTCATATGCAAATGATGGACACATTAAGCGTGTGGCAAATAACACGTTTATTATAACGCCCAGGAATGTGGATATTGTGGGCGACATTTTAGACGAGCTTCAAAACAATGGTTCCTTGTGGTAAGCATCAACGCTTGGTAAGGCGCAGAGCAATAAACATGCTCTGCGTTCGTCTGCGTTTTTGTGAAAAGTGTGGATGACAGATAAAATATTTAGATAATGAATAGTGATGGAATATACAGGAGGTAGGCACAATGACTTCAAAAGATATTAGGAGCCAGCCGTTTGAAATTGTTCGCAAAGGATACAATCCGGATGCTGTGGATGATTATTTGATGCAAGTGGCAAAAGCTATGGAGCGTGTGGAAAATGACTTGTATACAGCTATAACTGAGCGTGATCAGTATCTTGAGCAAAGAGATGCTCTTTTAGCGGATAAAGAAGACTTGCAAGCAAAGCTATATGTTTTGGCCGGCAAGGTAGAGGAATATCGTGGCCATGAAGATTCTTTGAAAACAGTTCTTATCAATGCACAGCGCATGGGTGAGACGGTGGTACACGAGGCAAAACAAAAAGCAGAACAAATACTAAGAGACGCTACCGGCCAAAGTGAGCTGTTGCGCCAACGTGCCGAGGAAGAAACGCGCAGAGAGTGCGCCACGCTTGAAAATCTTCAAGGTGAAGTGAAAACATTCAAAACAACAATTTTGAACTTGTATAAGCAACATATTGAATCGCTGAGTGCGCTGGACGCACCCATGCAACATGCAAGCGAAGTGCTTAGTGATATGCGTCCTCAGCAAAAAGAAGATGTAGAGAATGTTGTAGCAGATCAAGATGAGATGTCTGATGCAAGCATGGTGCAGCAGGCGCCGGCAAGTTTGCCTATGCAGGAAAGTCCTATTGAGACATTTCCAAAGGCAGACCCGTTTAGCGGCGTTGATAGTTTTCAAGTAGATGATAATGCAAACCTTCAAAATGATCCACTTGAAGCGAGTGCAAAGGACGTAGAAGATTTGTTTGCCGAGCCGAAAATGGACGATCAGTTTTCGTTTGAAGCGAAACAAAATAAAGATGAAAATCCATTTGCAGGCTTTGACAACGATCAAAAAGGAATATTCGATGGTGACTTGTTCGGCAGTGAAATTCCACAAGATAAATAGCAATATTGAAATCCCGTGGGTGGGATATAATAACATTATAAGTCTCAAAGGAGAAGTGAAATGCCCGACGAATATAACAGCACATTAAATTTACCGAAAACCGAGTTTAGCATGCGTGCCGGCCTGCCTAAAAAAGAGCCGGAAATGCTGAAAGAATGGTTGGCGGAAGATCTCTATAACGAAATGGTGAAAGCCAACGAAGGCAAGCCTTTATACATTTTGCATGATGGTCCTCCTTATGCAAATGGTGACATACATATGGGCCATGCGCTTAACAAGGTGTTGAAAGACATCATTGTGCGTTATAAAAATATGTCGGGATTTAAATCGCCATATGTTCCGGGATGGGATACCCATGGCTTGCCCATAGAGCGCAAGGCGATGGAAAAAGTCAAAAATGACGCAAAAAAGGCAAAAAAAGCAGGTAAAGAGCATAGTGCCGAAGTATCAGACTATGAACTACGCGAAATTTGTTATGAGTACGCTATGAAATATGTAAACGCCCAAAGCGAGCAATTCCAGCGCTTGGGTGTTTTGGGAGATTTTGAGAATCCTTACATCACACTTACACCGGATTATGAGGCAAATCAAATTGCGGTGTTTGGCGAGATTGCAAAAAAAGGATATATATATAAAGGTCTGAAACCGGTAAGCTGGTGTGCTTCTGACCGTACGGCTTTGGCCGAAGCGGAGATTGAGTACGAAGACGAAGAAGTGGATACCGTATATGTAGGCTTCCAAGTGGTGAAAGACAACGGTGCGCTTGCTAAAGCGGGAGTGCCTGCCGATAAAGCGTGGTTTGTTATTTGGACAACCACTACATGGACATTGCCCGGTAATGTAGCTATTTGCCTAGGTCCGAAGTTTGAATATGTGGCTGCTCGTGTGGGTGATAGGTATTATATCGTTGCAAAAGAGCTTCTAAAAGCTTCTATGGAAGCTTGTGATATCACCGATTACGAAGTGGTAGCAACATTTACAGGCGATGAGCTTGAGCGCATTGAGACAAATCATGTTTATTTAGACAGACGTTCATTGGTAATTGTGGGCGATCATGTGACATTGGAAAGTGGCACAGGATGTGTTCACACAGCGCCTGGTCATGGTGTGGAAGACTATGAAGTGTGTAACCGTTTTTATCCGGAGCTTCCTATGGTGGTGCCGGTGGACGACGACGGTAAGCTGACAAAAGAAGCCGGACAATTTGAAGGGTTGCCGGTGTTTAAGGCCAGCGCTGTTATCCAAGAAGCGCTGAAAGAATCAGGACACCTGGTGGGTGTTCAGCGTGTTAGCCATAGCTATCCTCATTGCTGGCGTTGTCATAGTTCTATTATATTCCGCGCTACTGAGCAGTGGTTCTGCTCGGTGGAAGATTTCAAAGAAGAAACCTGCAAAGCTGTAGATGGAGTGAAATGGACGCCGGAATGGGGCAAAGCACGTATGCAGGGCATGGTGCAAGATCGCTCTGATTGGTGTATTTCTCGTCAAAGGCTTTGGGGCGTTCCTATACCTGTATTTTATTGCGATGATTGCGGTAAATATATCATCAACGACGAAACTATTGACGTAGTAAAAGAACTTTTTGCAAAAGAAGGATCTAATGCATGGTTTAAATATTCGGCAGACGAAATTTTGCCGGATGGATTTAAGTGCCCAGACTGCGGAGCGGTACATTTCAAAAAAGAACGCGATACAATGGATGTGTGGTTTGACTCGGGAACAAGCTATGCCACTGTACTGGGTGAAGGCAGCAAATGGGCAGATCATCCTTTCCCGGCAGACCTTTATCTTGAAGGCAGTGACCAGTATAGAGGCTGGTTCCAGTCGTCTTTGCTTACATCAGTGGCTACGCGCGGCATAGCACCTTATAAAGGCGTGCTGAGTTGTGGTTGGGTAGTGGACGAAGAAAAGAAGAAAATGTCCAAAAGCCGCGGAAATGGCATTGCACCTGCTGACATTATTAAGGACTACGGCGCAGACATTATTCGCATGTGGGTGGCTTCTGCCAACTATCAAGTGGATATGCACATTAGCTTTGACATCTTAAAGCAAATATCTGAGTCTTACAGAAAAATTCGCAATACAGCGAGATTTATACTGGGAAATATTAGCGATTTTAATCCTGATACAGACAGTGTCCCGTATGCAGACTTGCCCGAGCTGGATCGCTGGGCGCTGGCAAAAACAGACGATTTACTTGGTCTTGCCGCCAATGGATACGAGCAGTTTGATTTTCATGTTGTCACACATAACCTGTTGCGCTTTTGTGTGGTGGATATGTCTAACTTCTATCTTGATATCATCAAAGATCGTATTTATATTAATCCACCAAACAGTAAAGAGCGTAGAGCGGCACAAACGGCTATGTTTGAGATTTTGGTGTCGATGACAAAGCTTTTAGCGCCTGTTTTAGCATATACTTCTCAAGAAATTTGGCAGTACATACCAAACTTTGAGGGTAAGGAAAAATACGTGATATTGCATGATATACCAAAAAGTGGTCGGTATACCCTTACAAAAGAAGAAAATGAAAAATGGGAAAAAATTGCAGCTATAAACACTGATGTGAAAAAAGTGCTGGAGCTTGCCCGTGCAAATAAAGAGATAGGCTCTTCTTTAGAAGCAAAAGTGATTTTACACACGGAAGATGAGGCGCTATATGCCTTTATGGAATCTGTGAAAACAGAACTTCCTGATATCTTCATTGTTTCGCAGGTGGAACTGGCTAAAAATGGAAACGGCGCGCCCAGTGAAATGGAAAACTTGTTTGTTCAGGTAGCGCGTGCAGATGGCGAAAAGTGTGAACGATGCTGGCAATATCAAGATAGTGTGGGGGAAAATGAAAAACACTCCACTATTTGTAAGCGATGTGCCGATGTAATGGAGCAACTTTAAAACTTGAAAGATGCGCAAAGCTATGGCTTTGCGCATCTGGTTATTATTACTTAAAAGAATAGATAGGAGAATTTTTTTGATTTTGACAATTGCCTTACCTGCAATATTGATTATTATAGACCAAATTACGAAAAATTGGGCAGTGCAAGAGCTTATGCCGGTGGGCACAATGCCGTTATTACCCGGAATAATCGGGTTTAGATATATAGAAAACACCGGATCGGCTTTCAGCCTTTTTGCAAATCAACAGACATTTTTAACGTGGTTTACAGCGATTATTTTGCTGGGATTATTTTTGTTTTTATTATTTAAAAAGCCTCAATCAAAAGTAGAATATATATCACTTTTGTTTGTGTTCGCAGGCGGTGCAGGTAACTGGATTGATAGAATTACAAGAGGGTTTGTAGTAGATTTCTTTGATTTTCAGTTCATGAACTTTGCTGTGTTTAATGTAGCAGATATTTTTGTTACGGTTGGATGTGGTGTATTCTTGATTTCTATAATTCATAGTGAAATTCAGGAAAAAAAGAAAAAGCAGCTGGCAGAAAGTGAAGAAAAATCCGATAAAGACGATGAAGAAGAGTTGCAAGAAAACGATGTAGATACAACAAAAATCGTCGAAGATAAAGAAGAAAAGTCAAAGGATGCGAATGGAGACACTTAAAATAGTTGTATCCGAGTCAAAGGCGAATATGCGCCTTGACAGGTATGTTGCCGATGAGGCATCTTTATCGCGCGCCGCGGCCCAAAAGCTGATAGAAGATGGCAATGTGACTGTGTCAGGAAAAAAAGAGGCCAAAAGTTACTTTGTTCAATGTAAAGATGAAGTGGAAGTTTTAATCTTAGCGCCCACAGAGATAGAGGCCGTGCCGCAAGATATTCCGATATGTGTTGTATATGAGGATGACCAGCTATTGGTGGTGGACAAGCAAAGAGGAATGGTGGTGCATCCAGCGGCGGGAAATGTTGATGGTACGCTGGTAAATGCACTATTACATCACTGTGCAAAGAGTGGACTTTCAGTGATTGGTGGCAAAATTAGGCCGGGAATTGTGCATCGTATTGATAAAGATACAAGTGGACTTTTGGTGGTTGCCAAAAATGACGACGCGCATAAACATTTGGCAGAGCAGTTTGCGCAGCACTCTATAGACCGTGTGTACCACGCGGTGGTGCATGGCAGATTTAAGGAAGATGAGGGAACGGTGGATGCGCCGATTGCCCGCAGTAGGCTGGATCGTAAAAAGATGGCAGTGATGAAAAATGGCGGGAAAAGAGCAGTGACACACTGGCAGGTGCAAGAGCGGTATGCAAGTTTTACATATATTAAAGTGCAGCTGGAAACAGGGCGAACACACCAAATAAGGGTGCATATGGCTAATATAGGGCACCCGTTGGCCGGTGATATGGTATATGGCCCTAAAAAGGGTGTGAAACATTTGCAAGGACAATGCTTGCATGCAGGCAAATTAGGGTTTATACATCCAAAGTCTGGCAAATATATTGGATTTGAAAGTTCACTTCCGGAATATTTCACGTCATATTTGAAGACAATGAATAAAATTTAGAAGCGTTTGAGGAGGAAAGGGTTTGAGGCAAGAACCGTTGAGTGGAATAATGGTGTTGTCCGATATGGACGGAACACTGGTGGGGCCGGATCAAACCATTGATTCCTGCAACTTGGAAACAATAAGGCTGTTTACTATGCTTGGTGGAAAGTTTTCTGTGGCAAGTGGCCGCAGCCCTGCTTCAATAGAGATTTTCCCACAGCTGGCAGAGATGCTATCACCCGGTATTGTTAGCGGTGGTGCAATAATATATGATTTTCAAAACAAAAAACCGCTTGAGATTTTCCCGCTGCCAACGGCGGTATCTGCCACAGCGCTCAGCGATATTTTGGAAGCGTTTCCGGATATAGGTGCCATGATAATTGGCGATGATTTGCGTATTTATCAAATGAACTATTCATATAATTTGCACAAGCTGTTTGACGATGAAAAAAGCACATATTTTCATCGGCCACAGGAAGATTTGCCGGTGGGCTGGACAAAGGTGCTATTTGCTCAAACAAAAGAATATTTGCAAAGAGTGAAGGAGTTTGTGGACGAGAGGGATTATCAAGGCGTGTATTTTGTGTCTACCAACGATAATTATTTTGAAATGATGCCGCAAGGTGTGTCAAAAGGCAGTGCGTTGCATAAGTTGTGTGACATATTGAATGTGCCGGTGGAAAATGTAAATATGATAGGCGATTATTATAACGATATAGAGATAATGAAAGAGGCCGGATATGCTGTGGCAATGGAAAATGCGCCGGCAGACATAAAAGAATTTGTCGATGAGATAACGGCCAGTAATAAAGAAAGTGGTGTTGGTCAGTTTTTATATAAGCTGATTCAAAAATATACAACGTAACAAAAAATATTAAACATGAGACAAGAATTGAAGTGCGCTTTAAAATTGTTTTTAATTGCTACCATTACGGTTGTTGTGGTGGCATTATTTGGTGTGTATCCACCGCTGTATCAAAGTGAATACACACAAACTAGCTCACAGCCGTTTATAGAAAATGTGAGTGATAAGATAAATATAAACACAGCGCTATTGTGGGAGCTGTTGTTGCTTCCGGGAATAGGTGAAGAAAAAGCACAAGCTATCATAGATTTCAGGACGGAAAACGGAGCATTTGAAACAATAGACGATATATTGGGTGTGAGTGGAATAGGTCCGAAAACACTGCAAGATTTAAAAAGTATGGTTGAGATTTAAGAAAAAACAAGAGTTTTGTATGGGGGTGTGGGTGTGCGCGAAGAAGATATTTTTATCAATAGAGAGTTAAGCTGGCTTGAGTTTAATAGGCGTGTGCTGGACTTGTCACAAGATGAAAATGTGCCGTTGGGTGAACGGCTGAAGTTTGCCGCCATTTACCATTCAAACTTGGACGAATTTTTCATGGTGAGGGTAGGTTCGCTTTATGACCAAACACTGTTGAAAGTAGATAAAAGAGAAAATAAAACTCAAATGACACCGGCGCAGCAACTGCAGGCGATTATGCCAAAAGTAGTGTCGCTACAAAAAGTGGTGGATAAAAATGTTGCGAAGCTGTATGTTCAGATGCAAGAGCAAGGCTTTGAGAAAGTGGTGTTTTCAAAGCTGAGTAAAGCGCAGCTAAACCAATGGAAAAAATATTTTATGCGGGAGCTATTGCCGGTTTTGTCGCCACAAATTGTGGATAGGCGGCATCCGTTTCCGTTTTTGCGTGACAGAGAAGTGTATGTGGGGATTTTACTGAAAGAGAAGAAAAACGACGAAAATACCACATTTGCATTGATACCTGTAAGTAGCCAGTTTGAACGGTTGCACTTGCGGCATGAAGAGGATAAGACATCGTATGCCTTGGTGGGCGAGCTCATCATGCAATATGCCGGAATGGCGTTTGAAAAAAGTATTATTGTAGAGAAATGCCTTTTTCGCGTGACGCGTAATGCGGATATCAATGTTGAAGAGGGTATGTTTGATCATGACATTGATTATCGGGTTGTCATGAGAGAACTTTTGAAAAAAAGGCGCAAGCTGGCAGCAGTAAGGTTGCAGATTTTTGGTAATGAATCGCAAAACATTGTAAATATTTTACTTGATAAATTGATGCTACCAAAAGAACAATGCATGCCACAGACAGCTCCACTGGACTTGTCTTTTATGTATAAGTTGTCGGCGTGTCTAAGAACAAAAAACAATCCAAAACTTTTCTATTCATTGATGAAGCCGGTGCCCGGCATTCATTCAGAACTGCTATATGAAGAAGTGCATAAGCAGGATGTGCTGTTGAGTTTTCCATATCACAGTATGCGCCCGTTTATCAGAATGCTGTATAATGCGGCAAGAGATCCTGATGTGATATCCATAAAAATGACGCTTTATCGACTGGCTACAGACTCTAAAGTTGTGGAAGCGCTGGTTGCTGCTGCAGAAAATGGAAAAGAAGTGGTTACCATTGTGGAGCTGAGGGCTAGATTTGATGAGCAAAACAACATAGATTGGTCACACCAGCTGGAGCAAGCAGGATGTACAGTGATTTATGGGTTTAATGATTACAAGGTTCACTCAAAGTTGACACTGATTACCAGACGTAATGACACAAGGTATGAGTATATCACGGCTATAGGCACCGGTAACTATAACGAAAAAACTAGCGAATTGTATACGGATTTCACATATGTGACGGCAGACACCGCCATTGGTGAAGAAGTGGCGTCGGTGTTTAATAACATGGCGGTAGAGCGCCTGAGCGAATATGGCAAGCAACTGATTGTAGCACCGCTGAGGTTTAAGAGTGTTTTGTTGCAAGAAGTAAGGGAAGAGATGCTATATCATGCACAGACAGGTCAGGGCAAAATTATCTTAAAATGCAACTCGATTTCGGATAAAAAAGTGATTGAGACCCTTAGTGAAGCATCCATAGCCGGAATAAAAGTGGAGATGATAGTGCGGGGTATTTGTTGTTTACAGGTAGGTGTGCCTGGGCTGACAGATAATATTACTGTGCGCAGTTTGGTGGGGCGATACCTGGAACATGCTAGAATTTATTGCTTTGGAGAAGGTGAGAGAGCGCGTGTTTATATTGCATCAGGAGATTTCCTTACACGAAACACAGAACGCCGTGTTGAAGTGGGGATTCGTATTGAAGATGCAAGAATAAAATCAATGCTGCAAGAGATTTTGCATATGCAACTGAAAGATAATGTCAACGCCAGCATAATGCAGACAGATGGTAGCTACACAAAAATAAAGCCAAAGAAGAACGATGAAAAAGTGAATAGTCAGGTGGAAATGTATGCATATCTAAAACAGATATACGATGCATCGAATGATGAAAGGATGCATGACACCAAAAGCGACACGGAAAAATCAAGTAATGGATTATTTGCTCGCATACGGCAACTGTTTTTTTCATAAAGCTCGGTTGCCACGCGAGTGGCTAGGGTAAGCTGGTTTACATAAAAAAATCACACTGGTAGAATTGTCGGAAAGTGTGGGTGTGTCTACTGTTAATCTCTCGAACTTAAAGACCGGAAAAGTAAAAGCGATTCGATTTTCAACTTTAAACGCAATTTGTAATGAGCTGGAATGTCAACCGGGCGATATTTTAGAACATGTTAAAGATTGAACTGAGTATATAATAATGGGGAGCTATCATGAAATATAATGATAATAAATATTTGAGCTATGGAATATCTTTTGGAATGCTGATAGGAACAGCATTTGGTACTGTTTTAGGAATATCGGTTGAATCTATTGGTATGGGTGTAGGTATTGGTATCGGTGCAGGAGCAGGGATGCTATTAGGTGTTGTTATCGGCGCAGTTATTGATCATGACAAGAAAAATAAAAGCGGGGATGACAGATAATTCACTATATAAAAAAAGCAACTGTATTTTTTCATACAGTTGCTTTTTTTATGAATAGATGTGATATGTAGCTATTACCGATATCTAGTCTAAAAAGTCGGCATAAGACATTTTTTCGATTGACCACTGGCTTAAAGCGTTTACAAGATGTGAGGCAGTGGCTTTAGCGGCAGGTAAATCGTGGAGAGCATAGTTGCCACATTCTTCGCGTTTACTGCCGGGTATAGTGCCTTCAAAGTTGCAGACAAAGTCCATACTTTGTTGGGTCAGTTTCAAGGCGTTTTCATGGGATAAACCTTTAGTGAGCAGGTACATGCCTGTCAGGCAACCCATGGGACCAACATATAAAACGTGGTCTTTCCACTCAGAGTTTCGCGCGTAAGTGGCGAATAAATGCTCTAGTGTATGAGACTCTCCTGGGGATAAGAAATCGCCGTTGTTTGGTTTTTTCATGCGAATATCATATGTGACAATGTCATCAAAATCAATGCGTGAAATATACATGCCCTCGGCGATAGTGTCGTGATTTACAGAAAAGCTGGTAATTCGATCCATAATGATTCCTCCTAAGATGGTTATTCAGGCATACAACGAATAAGGCCGTGGCGCGAGTCTACAGAAATTAGTTGTTTGTCTTTCAGTTTAGTGGTGGCACCATTGGCGCCTACAATCACAGGTTTGCCAAGCGTTAGGCCAACAATAGCGGCATGACTGTTTTCTCCGCCTGCTTCGGTGATGATGGCTGCGGCATCTTTCATGGCAGAAAGCATGTCGTTTGTGGTGGCGGTGGTGACCAGTATATCACCCGGGCTGAACTTTTCTTTTATATCACTACTTCCAAGACAGATGGAAACAGGGCCGGTGGCGTTGTGCTCGTTGATGCCTACACCGGACACCAACACATCGCCTATCAAATGAGCGCGTAGCATATTTGTAGTACCCGGGATGCCAACAGGAGCACCTGCTGTCAAAATGACTAAATCGCCGTTTTGTACTAAGTTTTCCCGTTGTGCAGCGGCCACAGCACAGTCTATCATTTCGTCTGTGTTGTTGGCGTAGGGCATGGTGATGGGTGTGATACCCCATGATAGGTTTAGCTGACGTGCCGAGGCATCGGACATAACACAGGCGATGATAGGCGTCTCAGGACGATATTTGCTAATCATGCGGGCGGTTTCACCGCTGCGTGTAACGGTGATGATAGCATCTGCGCCTGTGTCTAGGGCGGTGGTGCATGTGGCGTGAGCCACACTTTCGGTGACAGAAAGGCGGGTTTGTCCGATTTTATGTGAATTTGACAAATGCTTGGAAGAAATTTCCTCTTCGGTGCGGCGTGCGATGGCATCCATGGTGCGAACAGATTCTACCGGATAGTCGCCTGCAGCGGTCTCACCACTGAGCATAATAGCAGAAGTGCCGTCGTAAATTGCGTTGGCAACATCGGTGATCTCGGCCCTTGTCGGACGTGGATTTTTCATCATACTGTCCAGCATTTGAGTGGCGGTGATTGCCGGCCTAGCTGAGCTGTAGCAACGTTCTATAAGCTGTTTTTGAATAATTGGTATTTCGGTGTAATCAATCTCTACACCCATGTCACCACGGGCGATCATGATACCATTGGAAATAGCTAATATTTCCTCGATATTGTTTATGCCTTCTTCGTTTTCGATCTTAGCAATGATTTTAATTTCACTGCCTCCGTTTTGATCTAAAAGAGCGCGTATATCTTGGATATCGCGTGCTGTACGTGTGAATGAAGCGGCTATAAAATCAAAGCCATGTTTTGCTCCAAATATGATGTCGGATTTATCTCTTGAGGATAAGTAAGGTGTGGACAAATGAACACCCGGCACATTGATACCTTTATTGTTGGATACATCGCCGCTATTTAGCACCTTGCAGATAATATCTTCGCCTTTTATGTCGGTGACAACCATTTCGATTTTGCCATCATCTATCAAAATACGTTTGTCTATAGCGACGTCGGAATAGAGATTTTTAAACGAAATGCTACCGATGGTCTCGTCGCCAATGACTTCATGAGGCGTCAAAGTGAAAGATTGGCCTGCAGTTAAGGTGACTTTGTTGTTTGCAAATTTACCAAGGCGAATTTCAGGACCTTTTGTGTCCAGTAGTGCGGCGACCGGAAGACCCAATTCTTTGCGCAAAGATTTTAAACGATTAAGTCGGACAAGTTGTTCTTCATGGTTTCCGTGAGAGAAATTCATTCTGGCTACATTCATGCCAGCCAGTATCATCTCGCGTAAAACTTCATCAGAGTCGCAAGCCGGACCCAGTGTACATACAATTTTTGTTTTTCTCATAATCACTCCATAGTATACAGCATAAATGAGTTTAATTAACAGGTTAGATATTAAAGCATAATTATATTATATAACGAAACATAGTAGTTTGACAATTGTTGTTAATGTTAAAATATGGTAAAATATGTTAAAAATATTCATGGTGAAAATGTCTTATACATAAAAACGGCGAAAAATTTATAATTGAAAGGAAAAGTCATGTCGAAAAGAATTTTTTTGATTGTGCTGGACAGTTGTGGAATCGGAGGTGCGCCGGATTCTGCAGAGTTTGGTGATGAAGGTAGTAACACACTGGCGGCTGTGGCAAAAAGTGATAAGTTCAATGTGCCAAATCTGAAAAAAATGGGACTGTATAATATCAGTGGCGTGGAAATAGGCGAAAAAGAGAAAATGCCGAGTGGAGCATATGCACGGCTTCGGCAAGTGAGCAAAGGAAAAGATACCACCATCGGACACTGGGAAATTGCGGGCATTGAGAGTGAAAAGGCGTTGCCTGTTTTTCCAAATGGGTTTCCCAAAGAGCTAATTGAGGAATATGAAAAGCGTACAGGAAGAAAGGTGTTGTGTAACAAGCCTTATTCCGGCACAGAGGTGATTAAGGACTACGGCCGGCAGCATATGGAAAGTGGTGCGCTTATCGTGTATACCAGTGCCGATAGTGTGTTTCAAGTGGCGGCGAATGAAGATGTGGTACCACTGAGCGAGCTGTATAGATACTGCGAGATAGCAAGAGAGATGATGTGTGGCGATTATGCTGTGGGCAGAGTGATTGCAAGGCCGTTTGTGGGTAGTGACAAGTCTGATTTTAAGCGCACGGCAAACAGGCACGATTATTCCTTGGCGCCGCCTGAGCCCACAGTACTGGATGCGTTGTGCAAAAAGGGGCTTGCCAGCATAGGTGTTGGTAAAATATATGATATTTTTGCAGGGCAAGGGGTGTCAAAACAGATAAAAAGTAAAAATAATGCTGATGGTATGCGTATTACTTTTGATTTGCTTAAAGAAGATTTTGCAGGGCTTGCTTTTGTGAATCTTGTGGATTTTGATATGGTATATGGTCATCGTAATAACGTAGATGGGTATGCAAATGCACTTGCGGAATTTGATGTGCAGTTGGGTGAAGCAATTAAACTACTTAAAGGTGATGACTTGCTTTTAATCACAGCAGACCATGGGTGCGATCCGTCCACACCGTCTACCGATCACAGCAGGGAAGATGTGCCATTGCTTATATATGGTGCAAACGTGAAGCAAGGCGCAGACCTTGGCGTACAGACATCATTTGCTTGCATAGCAAATACCATAGCAGAATATTTCGATCTGCCACAGATATATGGAGGTAAAAGCCTTTATTCGCAATTGAAAGAATAAAATATTACGTTTATAAATAAAAAAGTGTAGTCTTTTGACTTTCTTTTGAAATCTTTTTGGGTTTCTTACAAAAAACCCAAAGGGATTTTTTATTTGCATGATTATAATAGTAGATAGCCGTTAGGGAATAATCCGAATCCGCCTATTTTTAGTAAATTTATGCGCGATACTGCGTTATCCTCACTTACAATACAAAAAGTATTACGCGCTCGTCTGCCTTGTCTGGCACAAAATTTACTAAAAATAGGTCCTGTGGATTTTTCATACCGCCAAAAGTTCTACAGACAAGGAAGTGCGGTGCCGTAAGGCTGCCGCCTTACAAAACGCAATGACGAAGTTTTAGGACTTTTGGCTAAATAAAAAACGGGTTTGCATTACTCCCTAACGGCTGAGCAAATAAAAATAGGAGGCAAAGATGAAAAATGCGGTTGTTATTCCGGCACTAGAGCCAAGTGAGGATTTGATATCTTATGTTGATAGTTTGATTTCACACAATATAGCGTCTATTATAGTGGTGAATGATGGTAGCAGTGAGGCGACGAATTATATCTTTGCGCAGATAAGCACAAAGAAAAACTGCATCGTTTTAACCCACACGGAAAATATGGGAAAAGGTGTGGCCATTAAAACAGCCGTCAGCTATATCAGGGACTATATGAAAGATATAGATG
>CAYJIC010000031.1:0-18520 GCA_964370155.1 uncultured Oscillospiraceae bacterium | reverse complement strand
ACATGCTGCGTGACAGAGGTTGCGGGATTATCTATATCAGCCACAAGATGGAAGAGATTTTGCGCATATCAGATGATGTGACAATTATGCGTGACGGCACATGGGTAGACACACGCCCGGCAAGCGAGCTAACCATGGAAGAGATAATAAAACTAATGGTAGGCCGCGAGCTGACAAATCGTTTTCCGCCTAAAGATAATGTGCCCGGTGATGTGATATTAGATGTAGAAAACATGTCTGGAAAATATACACGCCTGAAAAATGCTTCATTCCAGCTACGTAAAGGCGAAGTTTTAGGAATTGCAGGCCTGGATGGATCAGGACGTACTGAACTGCTTGAAAATTTGTTTGGTTCAATGACACGTGATGGTGGAAAAATAACATTGCATAATAAGCCTATTCAGAACAAAAGCCCGAATGAGGCTATACGCAACGGATTTGCTCTTATCACAGAAGAAAGACGTGCAACGGGGATTTTTGCAATACGAGATATTCGTGAAAACACAGTTATTTCAAATCTTAAGTCGTATTTGGTGGGTGGAGTTTATCTTAGCGATAAAAAGATGAAGGATGATACCGAATGGAGCATTAATACTTTGCGCATAAAGACTCCGGGGCAAAACACACAAATTCGCTCCCTAAGTGGCGGCAACCAGCAAAAGGTCATATTAGGACGCTGGCTTTTGACAAAACCGGAAGTATTGCTGCTGGACGAGCCTACACGCGGTATTGACGTAGGTGCAAAATATGAAATATATCAGCTAATTTTAAACTTGGCAAATGAAGGTAAAGGCGTTGTCATGGTGTCTTCTGAAATGCCGGAACTACTGGGTGTGTGCGACCGGATTTTAGTAATGTCCGGCGGACAAGTTGCCGGCGAAGTAGATGCTAAAAACACAAGCCAAGAAGAAATTTTATCTTTGGCGGCTAAATATGCCTAAAAAATGCTTTAGGTATGTCGGTATACATAAATTTGCTTTTTAATATACAGCTTGCGTTGGTATGCAAGCATTGCGACCTATAGGGAGGAGAAATTTGTTATGCAAACAGAAAACACTACAGTTGAAAATAAAAAAATTGGTAAAAAACAAATAACGGACTTTTTGGTAAACAATGCACTTTTTATTTTGATGGGAGTTGCTATAGTTTACATTGCGGCAACGGAACCAAACTTCTTGACGGCAGCATCTATCATAAATATAGTTAGCCAAACAGCCGCGTACTTACCGGTGGCGCTGGGTGTGGCCGGGTGTATTGTGCTGTCAGGTACCGACTTGTCGGGCGGACGTATGGTAGGCCTTAGTGCTTGTATATCGGCGTCTTTGCTGCAAGCTGCCGACACAGCCACAAAAATGTGGCCACAACTGGGCACATTGCCTGTATTGCTGGTAATTCCGATCGCTATGCTGGTAGGTGCAACTTTTGGCGCATTTAATGGATTTTTTGTAGCTAAATTCAAGCTTCACCCGTTTATTGTTACTTTAGGCACTCAGCTTATCTTGTATACGCTATTATTACGCTATGTTCAGCTGGGCAACAACAAAGGTACAGCCATTTCAGGTCTTTCAGACAGCTATACTGATTTTGTTAAAGGTAGCTTGCCATTTTTGAGCATCGCAGGAACACCCATTCCAAACTATGTGCTGTTTTCAATTTTGTTGGCAGTCATCATGTGGTTTGTTTGGAACAAAACCACTTTTGGAAAAAATATGTTTGCACTTGGTGCAAACGAAGAAGCGGCGCGTGTATCCGGCGTGAACGTGCTAAAAACCACCGTTATGGTATTTGCGCTGGCGGGTGCACTTTATGGATTTTCCGGATTTATCGAAGGCGCACGCGTGGGCTCAAACACGGCAAACACCGGCCTGAACTATGAGCTTGACGCCATAGCGGCTTGTGTTATCGGTGGTGTATCGTTTGTAGGTGGTATCGGTAAAATCCGTGGCATCATCATCGGCGTTTTAATGCTTCGCCTTATATTTGTAGGCCTGAACTTCACCAGCGTACCGCAAGACTTGCAGTACCTGATCAAGGGCGGCATCATTTTGTTTGCTTGCGCTTTGGATATGAGAAAATATCTTGTGAAAAAATAAGCAAGTGCTCATACAAATAAATTATCACTTTCAACAATGGTGTGTGCTGATAAAGTACACGCCATTTATAGATTATGTCTAGAATAATTTGCATAGCAGCGCATTTTGTGGTATAATATTAGACGATTAATTTTATGGGCGGAGGCGTGCATATGAGTCTATACCGAGTGATTTTGGTGGACGATGAAGAGGAAATACGCGTAGGCATCAGCCAAAAAATGCCGTGGAACAGCCTTGGGTTTGAGCTGGTTGGTGAAGCCGAAAACGGAAACGAAGCGCTGGAGCTTTGCGAGGTGCTGCGGCCTGATGTTGTGCTGACAGATATCCAAATGCCGTTTATGGATGGCCTACAGCTATGCGGGCATTTATCAAAGCGGTTGCCTGCAAGCAAATTTGTTATTTTCTCGGGATATGATGAGTTTGAATATGCAAAAAAAGCCATCCAGGTAAATGCGTCTGAATATATATTAAAGCCAATTCATGCATCTGAGCTTTCGCTGGTGCTACAAAGACTTAAAGAACAGCTGGACAAAGAAAGGGCTGAGCGCCGCGACACCGAAAGTCTTAGGCTAAGGTATGAAGAGAGCTTGCCAATTTTACGTGAGCTGTTTTATGTGCAAATGCTGGACGGAAACCTGTCGCAAGATCAAATAAAAGAGCGCGCAAAACGCTATCAAATTGATTTATCATCCACTCATTTTGCTGTGGCACTGATACATATGGAAATAAACAGTGAAGAACGTGAACTACTGACTATTTCGGTTAAAACTTTGTTTTCTGAGCATTTCCAAGATTCACCATACACATGCCATATTTTTTTATATAATGATCAAGTGGCGCTATTGTTGGGCTTTTCGAAGAATTTGCCTATAAATGATCTCATAGATCGGTTTAATCGTGGGTGCAAGCTGTGTAAAAGCTATTTGGGAATAAAAGCAAGTGTAGGTCTTGGCAAAATAAGCTGCGGGATACAAGAGCTTGCATTGGCTCGAGAGGGCGCTGTTGCCGCTTTGGATTATCGCGTACTACTTGGCACCGAGCGCGCTTTATATATCGGAGACTTAGAGCCTCACCATCAAGACAGTCTGTCACTAAATGAGCAACAAGAAAGCGCATTAGTTAGCGCCATTAAGCTGGGTGCTCAAGACGACGTAAACAATTTGGTTGAAGAGCTTTTGTCACCGCTACATGAGCAAAACTTATCACTTTCGCAGTTGCAACTGTATTTTTTAGAAATCCTTACTGCTCTTTTACGCTTAAGCCGTATGTCGGGCGTCGATATGTCGGCAGTGTTTGGGGCCGATTTTTCAGGCAGTGTGCATATTTCTGACTTTGCCTCACCAAAAGAAATGGCCGACTGGGTTTCGACAAGGTGTCTTTGCCTGCAACAACTTATTGAGCAAAAACGCACAGATACCGCAGGGCTATCTATTGAAAAGGCAAAGCTGTTTATCCAAACAAATTATGCACAGCCCGATTTGTCGGTAGAGATGTTATGTGGGCATCTTCACTTGAGCCCGGCATATTTTTCGACGCTGTTCAAACGAGAAACCGGCATGAGTTTCACATCGTATGTCACCGAGGTGCGCATGGAGCAAGCGTCGATATTGCTACGTAGTGGAGACGAAAAAACCTATCAGGTGGCTCAGCGTGTAGGCTATGTGGATGCAAACTATTTCAGCTATGTATTTAAGCGACATTTTGGGTTGTCGCCCACAAAATATCGGAGCAGCTAAACTGCGAAAAGCGAGGATAGACGTATGCGTATGTTTTGGGCGGCATGGAGCACCCGGCTAAAAAGTTATTATCGGAAATCAAGCATTCAACTGATTTTATCGGTATCTTTTACGGTGGCTTCGATTTTGGGCATGGTGCTTTTAGGCTTGTCATTGTTTTTGCGGTTCACAGCGCTCAGTAACGCGCAAACAGCCACAAACAGCTTGCAAATTGTAGAGCAGGTAAGCCTTAGCCTAAACAACTATTTGCGGGATATGATGAGCGTGTCAGACACCATGTACTATAGCGTTATCAAAAACACAGATTTGGATAATGATAGTTTCCAAGATGAAATGACGTTGCTGTATGAAAGCAGTCAAGACTCTTTGGTGTCGATTGCGGTATTTTCCGAAGATGGAAAGCTGGTGGATGCAACACCGCTATCTACGTCTAAAAATAGTGTGGCGCCGGCTAAAGAAGAATGGTTTATCCAAGCGACACAGCGCATAGAAAACCTACATTTTTCCACACCGCATGTGCAAAATTTGTTTGAAGACACAAACAATTCTTTTCGCTGGGTGGTATCTTTAAGCCGCTGGGTAGAGCTGAATTATGGAGGAAGCACAGAAAATGGTGTGCTTTTAGTCGACATGAATTTTGAGGAGATTGCTCAAATTTGTGGTGCAAGCGTCTTGCCGGAATCAGGGTACCTATACTTGATGGATAGCAGTGGAGAACTAATTTATCATCCTCGTCAGCAGCTGATTTATTCAGGCCTTATGCAGGAAAATAACGAACAAGCGGCAGGATATGCAGACGGCAACCATGAAGAGGTTTTTTTGAATCAAGCACGACAGGTGACTGTCAAAACAATAGGCTATACCGGCTGGAAGCTGGTGAGCGTGGTGCCCACAGACAGCCTTTTTTCTGATTATAATCAGCTGGTATTGTTTTTCTTTTTTGTGGTTTTATTTTCGGTATCGTTATTGATATTTGTCAATTTGCGCATATCAGAGCGCATATCGGTCCCGATAAAAACTTTGGATAAAGCAGTTAAAGAGCTGGAACTCGGAGCGCAAAATGTTTCGCTTTCAGTGAACGGGCCTTATGAAATTGAACATCTTAGCAACTCGGTGCAGTCGATGGTATCCACCATGAATCATCTGATGGAGGATATCGTAAAGCAAGAAAAACAAAAAAGGCGCAGTGAATTAGATGTGCTTCATTCGCAAATCAATCCACATTTTTTATACAATACCTTAGATTCAGTGGTGTGGATGGTGGAAAGTGGCCGCAACGAAGAAGCTGTGGTGATGGTGACGGCGCTCGCGCGTTTGTTCCGTGTGTCGCTTAGTGGCGGACGCAATACGGTTTCACTGGCCGATGAGATCAGTCATGCGGAAAATTATCTCACAATTCAGCAAATGCGATATAAAAATAAATTTGCAACACAGATAAAATTTCCGGAACAATATAAAGAGTTTTACACTATCAAATTGATAATACAGCCAATTTTAGAAAATGCTATTTATCATGGGATGGCATATGCAGAAGACGGCGATGGAAGCATTGTGTTATCGGTTCGTGAAGAAGGCGATGGGATTGTGATTGAAGTTGCCGATAATGGGCCGGGCATGCCTAAAGAAAGGGTGGATGAACTGCTGAAAGAAAATCCATCCATTGCGAAAAAACAAGTAAACGGAAAAGGCTCCGGAATCGGACTTTACAACGTGCATCGCCGCATTCAGCTGAGCTTTGGCTCTCGGTATGGCCTGCGAATTTTCTCAGAGCCGGATGTTGGCACCACCGTTCATATTCTTTTGCCAAAGATAGACGAGAATATGCTGAAAGAAGGAGGTGGTGAGCATGAATAAACGATATATGATTGCGCTTGCTTTGATATTGCTTCTTTTAGGTACGGGTGTGCTACTTTCTTTAAGCACATTTTGGATGCCCGGAAACGAAAGTGTGCCCGGCCTGCTTGAAATATCTGTGATTGTCAGGGAGAATGATAGCCAAGTTTTTCAGGCAATGCGTCTTGGCATGAATAGTGCGGCGGAAGACTATATTGCCGAAATCAGGTTTTTGACATTGCCGTCAGTGAACGATACCGCTGCTCAACGCGAGCTTTTATACAGTGAATTAGACGGTGGAGTGGATGGCATTGTGCTGGTACCTACCGACACGCAGGCGCTGGCAGAAGACATCGAAGCCATCACCAAGGAAATTCCTTTAGTCACTTTGGATGCGGACATGACAAGTAATGGTGCAGATGCCTTCATTTCCGCAAACAACAAGGAACTTGGAGAAGCTTTGGGCAATGCAGCCATAAACAGTATGTCTCAAGGCGAGAATGTCCTTTTGCTGAATAGAGTACCGCAAAATAGTGGTGTTAATGAGCGGGTTCAAGCGGCGGCGGATGTGCTAGAAGAATATGGATGCATAGTAAGTTATATATCTGGTACAGACGAAGACAGCTTAATGCAGGCGCTAGAGCATGATTTGGCAGAAAAAAGACCAAAAGCAGTGATTGCATTCGAAGCGACTACACTGGAAAGTGCTGCAAATTTAATGAGGGCACGATATCCGCAAACTCTGCTATACGGTGCGGGCGCCACCGAAACAATCACAGCTCATATCGAGTCGGGACGTATCACTGGCATAGCAGCCCAAAATGAATTTGCCGCAGGATATTTGGCCGTGGAAAGGTTGGCTTTAGCCATGCAAGGTAAAGGGTTGTCGCCGCTGGTAGAGCTAGAGTTTCAAATAGTACGCAAGGAAAATATGTACGACATAGATATTCAGAAGTTTTTGTTCCCGGTACAGGCTTAATATGATTTTGTAAAAGTAGTATATTTTGTGTAAAGGTGATATAAATGAGACGCTTAAGCCTTTTGTTGATTGTTTTGGTTTTATTCACTGCTTGCGTAACAAAGGAAGAGCCGCAAACAGTGCGTGTAGGGGTGCTTTTATATGCGCAGGATGATGTGTTTTTAGGTACACTAGTGAATGAGCTGGAACAATATGCACGAGACAGAGAAGAAAAACTAGGCATCAAAATCAACGTAGCTATTGAATATGTGGATAGCAACCAATCTCAGCAATATAGGCAAATAGACCTAATGTTGTCGCAAGGGTATGATGTGCTGTGTGTAAATGTGGTGGATAGAACTGCGGCATCTACCATCATAGATAGGGCAAAAGAGATGGATGTGCCGCTGGTGTTTTTCAACAGAGAGCCGGTTCAAGAGGACTTAGAGCGATTTGAACACGCATATTATGTGGGTTCGCCTGCGGCTACCGGCGGAATTCTGCAAGGCGAGATAGTTTTAGATGCGTGGCAAAAAAATCCTGAGCAAATAGACAAAAACATGGACGGATTGATACAATATGTCATGCTTGAAGGTGAACAAGGCCACCAAGATGCTCTTTTAAGAACTGAGTACAGCGTGCAGGTATTGACACAAGCCGGTGTACCGCTACAAAAGCTAGCCAGTGCTTCGGCAAATTGGCAACGTGCACAAGCCACAGATAGGGTAACACAGTGGATAGGTGAGCTGCAAAGTGAAAACGATATAGAGCTGATATTGGCCAACAATGACGACATGGCGCTGGGCGCATTGGATGCATATTTCAGGGCGGGTTACGACAACGCAGACTTGCCGTTTGTAGTAGGAGTAGACGCGACTTCTCCGGCGCTGGATGCGCTTGAACAAGGCATATTACAGGGAACTGTTCACAACGACGGGATTCTTCAAGCGCAGGCAATCTTGCAACTTGCTTTAGAGCTTGTCATAAGCGGAACGCCACAAAGTATACAGTTGACAGATGACAGATATGTTTGGCTGGAGTATACACCGGTAACGCTGGATACAGTGCAAGAGTTTAGGGAAAATACAGGGCTGTAAACAGGTGGTTGAATAAAGGGAATTTTTGGTAACTATAATAATATCATCACACAGGAGATGCACATATGAAAAATCAAAGCAACCTTGAAATGCTTCAAACGATATATCCGCAGTACGATACCAATAAAGAATATTATGACACACGTATTAATGACCTTGAAATAGGTTTTGAGGCGCAATTTGGAAAAAGCGAAAACTTAAGGTTTTTTTCTGCGCCGGGACGTATTGAAATAGGCGGAAACCATACCGATCACCAGCATGGATGTGTGCTGGCCGCAGGGATAGACTTAGACATAGTTGGTGCAGTATCGGCGACAAGCGAGCTTTTAGTACGTCTTTATTCTAAAGGGTATGGACTTGCTGAAGTGGATGTGAGCACGCTTGATGTTGTCGAAAGCGAAAAAAACACCACAGCGGCCTTGGTTCGCGGCATCTACTACAAAATCAAAGAAATGGGCATGGAAGTTGGTGGCATGGACATATATTGCACGTCCGATGTGCTTAGTGGTTCAGGGTTAAGCTCTTCTGCGGCGTTTGAAGTGTTTTTAGGAACTGCAATAAATCATGTTTATTGCGGTGGCAATCTCACAGCGGTGGAAATTGCTAAAATAGGACAGTTTGCCGAAAATGTATACTTTGGCAAGCCGTCCGGACTTATGGACCAAATGGCATCTTCAGTGGGAAATGTAGTTGCCATTGATTTTAAGGATGATAAAAATCCTGTGATAGAACAAGTGGATTTTTCGATATCAGAAATAAATCACGCTATTTGCATCATTGATTCCGGTGCAGATCACGCGGATTTAACAGACGAATATGCACAAATAACATGTGAAATGGGACAAGTATCTGCTATCTTTGGCAAAAAATACCTGCGTGAAATATCAAAAGAAGACTTGCTGAACTCTGCTAAAGAAGTTTGTGAGAAAGCAGGCGATCGTGCGTTTTTGCGCGCATTACACTTCCAAAATGAAAATACCCGTGCAGTGATGGAAACTGAGGCACTTAAAGGCAAAGATTTTTCTAGGTTTTTCAGTTTGGTTTTGGAATCAGGCTATTCGTCGTTTATGTATTTGCAAAATATATTTCAGGCAGGCGATGTGAGTAACCAAAAAGTAGCAGTAGCTCTTGCGCTTTGCCAGGAATTTTTGGAAGGCGAGGGAGCTTTCCGTGTGCACGGAGGCGGTTTTGCAGGTACAGTACAAGCGTTCGTTCCACTTTCTAAGCTGGCAGATTTCAAGTCGAGGATAGAGGATGTTTTGGGTGAAGGCATGTGCCATGTTTTGTCTATTCGCAGGGTTGGAGGGGTTGAAATTCCAAAAATCACGCTACCCTAAAATGCTTGATTTCGGCAAAATAATAGTGATAAAATAAAAGCTAAATAGCAAAAGCTAAGGAGAGAGCCTGATGGGCAAAGTTGTGGTATTATTTGAAGTGAAACCTACAAAAGAGGGCATGAAAAAGTATTTAGAGCTTGCGGCGATGTTAAAGCCGATGTTCAGTGCAGCGGATGGGTTTATTAGTGCTGAAAGGTTTCAAAGCCTAAACGAAGAAGGCAAGCTGCTTTCGATGAATGTGTGGGAAAGTGAAGAGGCTGTAGAGAAATGGCGCAACAATATAAAACACAGAATGGGCCAAGCCGAAGGCAGAGAAAAGCTTTTTGAAAACTATAAAATAACGGTTTGCAAAACGGTACGCGAATACAGCGACACCAGCCGTGAAAATGCACCTAAAGACTCAAACGAGTATTTATTATGATAATTAGCGCTACAAGAAGGTGTGACATACCGGCTTATTATGGCGAGTGGTTTTTGAATCGCCTAAAAGACGGCTATGCGTTTGTTCAAAATCCATACAATCAAAATCGATACTCAAAAGTTTATCTTTCAAAAGAAAATGTAGATATAATTGCATTTTGGACTAAAAATCCTATTCCGTTTTTAAAGTATCTTTCAAAGATTGACGAGCTGGGATACCTTTATTATTTCGAGTTTACCATTACTCCATATGGCAAGAAGACAGAAAAGAACTTGCCTGACAAAGAAGTGTTGATTGATACATTTGTAAAGCTGGGCGAAAAGCTGGGCAAGCATCGCATGGTTTGGCGGTATGACCCTATAATTATTGATGAAAATTATGATATCGCCTATCATGAAGAAAAGTTTGCCTACATGGCAGGCAGGCTTTCAGGCAGTGCAAGCAGGTGTGTCATTAGTTTTGTGGATGGATATAAAAATGTTGCGGCTCGCATGGGTAAAGATCCAAGCTATAACATATCACTTTCAAGTGTTCATGAAATCAGTAAAATTTTCTCGGAAATTGCAAAAGAAAATAATATGAAAATTTTCACATGCGCTGAAAAATATGATCTGGAAAAGTATGGGATAAAGCACGGCGCATGTATTGATAAAGATATTATCGAAAATATTTTAGGCTGTAAAATAATTGGGGCTAAAGATAAAAATCAGCGGCCTGAATGTTTGTGCGTAGAGAGTATCGATATAGGAACATACAACTGCTGCGCAAATGGGTGCGAGTATTGCTATGCACTGCAAAGCGAAGAAAGCGCGCTGAAAAATATTAAAAGACATAATCCGAAATCGCCGGTGCTGATAGGTGAAGTAAATCCAAGTGCGATTATCACACAAAGGGATGCAAAAAGCATTGTGATAAATCAGATGTCATTTTTTGAGTGAAGGAAAACAACATGAAAACATACATAGCACTTCTGCGAGGGATAAATGTCGGTGGTAAGAATAAAATATCAATGTCACTTTTGAAAGCTGCATTCGAGGAAATTGGATTCAGCAAGGTTTTGACCTATATTAACAGTGGAAATGTGATTTTTAAAAGCGATGAAACCGATAAAATAGGGCTGATAGCCCAGTGTGAAAATATAATATCTGAAAAGTTTGGCCTGAATATTCCGGTATGTGTTGTGACATCTGATGAGATTGCCGAAGCCTTACAGAACGCACCCGAGTGGTGGGATGCTGAAAATGAAGTTGAAACAGTTAATCAGACGATTTTTCTTATCCCGCCTGTCACGGCAAGTGAAGTCTGCAAGGCTGTGGGCGATGCAAAAGATAAATTTGAAAAAGTGGGATATTATAATAATGTGATATTCTGGTCTGCGGCAAGGGCTACGTTTACGAAAACAAGATGGAGCAAAATTGCAAGTTCTGCTGTGTATAGCAAGGTTACCATCCGAAACGCAAACACCGCAAAGAAATTGCTGGCACTTAGCAGCAAGCTTTAGGAGGTGCAACATGCCGATAGAAACATATCTAAGCACAATTGACGACAAGGCAAAAGAAAAAATATTACCCATTGTTTCATACATCGAAAAAAACTATAAAGAGGCTATCTTCGATGAAAAATATTCAGAAAAAACATATATTCCCACATGGCGATTTAACGGTAGATATGTTGCCATCGGCTGTAGAAAAAACTATATTAGCGTTTACTTTGGTAGTGCCGAGGCGATAGAAATAGTAAAAAACAACATAAACGCGTCAAACATCATGGTAAGAAAAGGCTGCGTAAACATCAGTCATGGGAATGAAGATTTTCCGTATGATGCTATATATAAAGGTATTGATGAATGTTTTAAGTAAGCGGAGGTGCTTATTGTAGAGTGCTTCAGCAAACGAGAAAATATGGATTTATACAGTAGCATGATGGATGTACAATAAAGATTAAAAATACATCGGGATAAATATCACTTGTGGCCTGATGTGAAAAGGGCATAGGCCGATAATGTGCAGCTGGTTTCAAATATTGGAGAAAGATAAATGGTGTTTTTTTAGCATGACCAAAAAAATCCACAACCATACAAAAGGTTATATATTGACGTTGATAGCAGCTATATTTTGGGGTACACAAGGCATTGCAACATCTTTGATACAAAGCCTAGGAGCCAGCTCAATACAAGCTGTTTTTTTAAGGCACGGTACTTGCGTGGTTGCGCTTTGGGTTTTTTATTTAATCAAAAAGCCGGAAATATTTAAAGTAAAAGCTAAAGATTTTATATTTCTGGGGTGTATAGGCTTTTTTTCACTGTTTTTAACAGCGCTGTTTCATACGATGGCAATAGCCGAAATAGGGGTATCACTTGCGGCTACGTTGTATTACTCCTCAGTTGCATTTGTCCTGATACTGTCCGCTATATTTCTTAAAGAAAAAGTGACGTTGAAAAAAGTGGTTTGCATTACAGTAATTGTGGCAGGGTGCGCAATAGCAAATGAACTATTTTCATCGTTGGCATCGCTTGCAAGCATAGGTGTGTTATACGGTCTTTTGACAGGATTTTTTTATGGACTATACAGTGTGCTATTAAAGTTTGGATTGAGAAAATTATCGTCTGAAACAATTTGTTTTTATGGTTTTGCAATTTCAGCGCTATGTGCTTTTCCATTTTGTGAGCCTGCAAGGCTAATAGAAATCATACAAAACGATTTCACGGTGGTTTTTGTCATGCTATATTTAGGTGTATTTACAGGTGCTGTTGCATACATAGCCTACGGCAAAGGAATGCAATATATAGAAAGCTCCCACGCGGCAGTTATCACCACGCTGGATTTACCGGTTTCAATAGTGTTAAGTGGTGTGATCCTTAACGAAACAATCTCCCCAAATTTGTTTGTAGGCAGCGTAATTATTGTATTAACAGTTATATATCTCAACCTGCCTAAGGATTTTTTGCGCACAAAAATAAAGTGATAAGATATACGTTATACGCCACGTGAGAAGGTTGACCATCAAACAAACGAGGCGGTCCGCACAAAATGCATCCATAAAAACAAATTAATCCGAACATTTCACCCGATAAAGGTGTAGTGTCCGGATTTGTTTTTGTCAGATAGTAGCAGAAAAACTTAAGCTACACATAGGCGTTTTGATGTTTAAGAGTTAGTCTTGCTTGTTTCATTTTCAGCAGTAGTTTATTATATTCGGTGAAAATTTCATTATATACATCTTCTACAGGCTGTGAAACTTTATCAAGTGTTTCTTGCAGTTCATTTTTGTTATCTGCAATAATTTTCACTATTTCAGCGTCGATTTGATTTTTTTCGGCCATGTCTTTAAGTATCAAAACGGTTTTATCCCAGTCGTATTCACCTTTATAGCTTCTTTTACTTATTAAAGCGCTGGTAATATCGGCTATCGCAATGATTCGCATTTCGGTGGTAAGATCTTTGGCGGCAAGGCCTTTAGGATATCCGCTGCCGTCAAGTTTTTCATGATGATTTACAGCATAATCTACTATGTCTTGGTCAAATAACCCGTCTAATATCTCTTCGGTATAAGAAGAGTGTGTGCGCATAATTGTCATCTTATCGCTGTCCAGCTTGCCGTTGAATTCTAAGATAGACTCCGGTATAGCTATTTTACCAACATCGTGTAAAAGTGCACTATAATAAAGCTTTTCAAGTATGTCTTTTGACAAGCTTAATTTTTGGCCTAAAAACACACTTATAGTAGTGGTGTTTACTGAATGAAGCATGGTGACAGGACTTTTAAACTCCATAGAGTAGATTATCATCTTTAAATACTTGACTAAGTCATCTGTTGTCAGGTTAAGCGAGTCTACCATTTTATAAGACCATTCTTTTGCGTCTTCATTAAAGCGGTCTTCATTTATTTTTTTACTATCAAGTAATCGCTTAAAGGCTACAACATATTTTTCTTCGATATGATCACTTTTTGATATATTAGAATAAAGTTTTTCAAAAGAGCTGGTTTTCAAATAACCCACATCAATTTTATCGGCCAGATTTATTATTTGTGCGTATGCAGTGACAAGTGGATCAACATCAGCCAATAAAGCGATTGGTGTATGATGATACAAAACAGCCTCGCAGTTGTCTGTTATCGGAGTCAGATATTTAAGAAAAAGGTATCCGTACACAGAATGCTCGTCTGCGGTGGCAGTCTCAAATTTTAAAAGATTATTTATATCCTCGGTTTTATATGCACCGATATCATGAAATATACTCATAAGATATAAAGTGGATAGATTGAAGCTTGTGTTATCGTCAAGCTCCTCTATTATGTTCGCGGCCAAATAAGCAACACGCTCGCCATGGTTGATAAGCCTTTCGTCAAAAAAACGCAAAGCCTTAGAACATAATAGTACGATTTTGTTTCCGCATTTAAATGTAGACATAATGGTTTGTTCCTTAAAATAAAATTCAACGTTTTCTTTCATACGTTATAAGGAAATAAGTATATCATAAATATCTACAAATAGCTACAAAAAAATTAGTCAACAAAAAAACAATACAACATTGTTTTTTTGTTGACTAGTGACGATGCTTTAATATTAAAAGTTTATATACCGGCACTTAGGATTTCAGCCATGTGCGAGGATAAAATAAAACCAGCATCGGATATAGCTCCAGCCTGCCTGCAAGCATATTAAAGCTAAGCAAAAACTTTCCAAAATCGCTAAAGCCTGAATAGTTTCCGGTAGGGCCTACTTCTCCCAAACCCGGTCCGATATTGTTTATGCAGGCGATTACGGCGGTTGTGGTGGTTGTTAGGTCAAAACCGTCTAAAGACAGTAGTAATATCGAGATAGACAAAATAATCATATATACAATTAAAAACGACTGCACTCCGGATAAAATAGAGGGAGACAAAGCTTTCTTATCCATTTTGACAACTGTTACAAATCTTGAATTAATAGTGCGCCGTACTTCTTTAATTGCTTGCTTGAACAAAATTATAATACGAGAAACTTTTATGCCGCCACCGGTAGAGCCGGCACAAGCACCAATAAACATCAAAAACACCAATATAGCTTGCGAAAAAACAGGCCACTGGTTAAAATCGGCGGTACCAAAACCGGTGGTTGTAATAATAGATGCCACTTGGAAAAGGGTGTCTCTGAAAGCTTCTTCAAAGCTGTCATAAAGATGGTATATGTTTATGAAAATAAGTGTCACAGCGCCCAGCACTATTAGCAAATATCCTCTTAACTCTTCGCTGGTAAAAACCTGTGCGAATTTTCGTATAAGGATAAAATAAAACAGGTTAAAGTTTACTCCGAATAGTAGCATAAAAATGCTTATAATATATTCAACCGCCGCACTGTCGTACCCACCAATGCTTGTGTTTAAAACAGAAAATCCGCCTGTTCCGGCAGTTGCAAAAGCATTAACAGCGCTATCATAAAGTGACTGCCCGGCAATTAATAGCGCAATAATCTCAAGGACGGTAAGCCCTAAGTATATAGCATAAAGTAGCCTTGCGCTGAACCTCATCTTGCTTGTCAGCTTGCTCACTTTTGGCCCGGGTACCTCGGCGCGCATAAGGTGCATCTCGGGTACTTGCGTGTTCGGCAAAACAGCCAACACAAAAACAAGCACACCCATTCCACCTATCCAGTGCGTGAAACTTCTCCAAAACAGAATACTTCTTGGTAAAGATTCTATTTCCGTCAAAATGCTACTTCCCGTTGTGGTGAAGCCGGAGACAGTTTCAAACCATGCATCCGCAAATGAGGGTATTGCGCCACTTATAATAAACGGCATACTTCCAAAAAGAGAAAGTATAATCCAGCCAAGCGCAACAATAACATAACCCTCTTTAGCATACATCTGTGTTTTGTTTTTTGGCAGATAGCTCATGGGAATTGAAAGCACCACAAGAACCACAATTGGTATTAAATATACATAAAATAAGTTTTCGCCATAATAAAAAGACACTAGCATTGGAAGCGTTAATAAAGCCGCAACAACAAACATTATTTTTCCAAGGGTTTTTGATACAACATTCAAGTTCATATATAGTTCCTTCTTAGGTTATTTCAAATATATCATTGATATTCTTAATGTGTCTGTTTGTTGTCACAACGATAACAATGTCATTGTGTTGCACAATGTCGTTTCCGCTTGGTATAAGAGTTAAATTTGAACGCACTATGCCTGCGATTATTGCATCGCTTCTTATTTGTAGTTTTTTGAGTGGAATATCCATCCAGTCTGTTTTCGTGTTCATAAAAAACTCTAATGCTTCAACTTGACCACCCATCAACTTATGAAGAGTTTTTATATTGTTTCCCGAAACATTTTGTTTTGCGCGCACATATTGCAGTATAGTGTTTGCCGTTGTTGTTTTTGGCGAAACCACGTTATCAAAAACAAAGTTTTTAGCAAGGTCTATAAGAGCGTCTCTGTTTATTTTTGTTATAACTTTCCGAACATTTTTTGTTTGAGCATACATAGAGACAATCATGTTCTCTTCGTCTATTCCTGTAAGCGATACACAGGCGTCGACAGTTTCAATACCTTCTTCAACAAGTATCTCTTGCCGTGTGCCATCGCTATGTATTATTGTGGCTTTAGGAAGCATTTCTGCTAGATTCAAGCAAGTCTCTTCGTTATTTTCAATTATCTTGACTTTCATTCCGATATCACACAACTGGTTTGCAAGGTAGTGTGATATTTTTCCGCCACCGATAATCATAACACTTTTTATAGGATCTTTGATAATGCCGATGCTTTTGAAAAAATCATTTAAGTCTGAGTGGGATGCAGTCAGGTGAATTTTATCACCTTCTTTTAAAATCATATCTCCATTAGGGATAATGGCGTTATCACCACTTTGAATAGCACACACAAGGACATTTAGTTTCAGTACTTTATTCAAATTGAAAAGTGGTATATTGGCGAGCTTGCTACCTTTTTCTATTTTTATTTCTATCAAGTCAACCCTGTTAGTTGAAAAGCTTTCAATGTTGATTACCGATGGGAACCTAAGCATTTTTGAAATTTCAAGAGCCGCTTGAAACTCGGGGTTTACTATCATTGAAAGCCCAAGCTCGGTTCTCATAAAAGGAAGCTGCTTGATATAGCTTGGGTTTCTCACCCTGGCTATACAGTGTCTTGCACCCATTTTACGTGCAGTCATACAACACAACAAGTTGATTTCATCCGAGCCAGTTGTTGCAATCACAAGATTTGTCTTTGAGACCTCTGCATCGGATAAAATGTCGTATATAACGCCATTGCCACATACAGCCTGAATATCATGCTCATTCATCAAAGCATCTAAATGATCTTCTCTCTTGTCAATAATTGTTACATCATGATCTTCTTCACATAAATTACTTGCTATCGCAGCTCCAACTTTACCTGCGCCTACAACTATAATTTTCATAGACTGAGTTTCCTTTAATAGTTAACATAAATTTTACTTTATAGCTTAGTATACTCCATAAGAATATCTTTTTCAACACATTTTAGCGGCGCGCAAACATAAAGCTAAAACATGTACCAAAAGATACAGCGTCTATTGTTAAATCGACGATAATGTATATCAAAAAATGAATAGTGAGAAGTACAGATATGAAAAAATACTGAAGGCGAGTTAGGTGATAGCATGTGTACAGCAGTGATTTTGACAAAGTCATGATAAATCACTATAATTAATTCAATTATACTATAGTTTCAGTGGTGTGTTTTCTACTCGACTTATGGAAAGTTTATCAGTGACTTTCCAAGCTGGCGATGGTATATAAACAGCTTTGTCGCAGTCTTTCAACATATACTATGCATAATAAAAATATCGTACCAGATAGACGGATATTAAGGAAGTTGGTTTATGAAAAGAGTTATTTTTGTAGGCGCGCTAGCTCTATGGTCTATGGATAAAGGCAAAGGTGCGCCTTCGTTTTATAAAACAGTAAAGAAATATGTGGATGAAAAATGGGAAGTTTATTTAATAAGCAATAAAAAAGAAAATGAATATATAGACTTTTTGCCCAAGGAAAATATTATTTATGTTAAGCCCAGTATATTTTTTGGATTCACAAAAATAAGAAAGCTTGGGTTAGTATTTAAAATTGTTGAAAATTTTCTTTTGAGTAGCAAATTTTATAATAAGGCAAAAACTTTAGCAAATGAAAATACAGTTTTGTATGCTTATGAAGTTTTTGGTGTTAAGCCCTTAAAGAAACTTAGTGCAAAAAAAAATATGCCACTTGTTACACGGTTTCAAGGGACAGTATTAATTAAATATAAAAATAGTCTAGTGAACAGAATAAGGCTTACTCCACACTTTTCGGCCCTTCAAACAAGTGCGGATTTAGTTATTATGACTAATGATGGAACGCAAGGTGACAGAGTCTTAAAAAGCCTTCATAATAAAAGCGCACAAACTTTGTTTTTGCAAAACGGTCTTGATTTAATGAACGAAGATATTCAAAAACTTAAAAGAAATTTCAAGAAGGATGAGTTTAGAAAAAAAATATATATTAATGATGATGAAACTATGTTTTTAACACTAAGTCGTCTTGTTTCTTGGAAAAAAGTTGACA
This sequence comes from uncultured Oscillospiraceae bacterium, assembly GCA_964370155.1. Classification (GTDB taxonomy): domain Bacteria; phylum Bacillota; class Clostridia; order Oscillospirales; family Ruminococcaceae; genus JAAYCI01. The sequence continues at coordinate 479 of CAYJIC010000031.1, read as the reverse complement.
GAACTATTGTGAGTTTTGCGAATTATTTAAAAAATGACAACAAGGGTAAACTTGTAATTATTGGTGATGGTGACAGTAAGCCTGAGTTGATGAATTTAGCTAAAAGTTTAAACGTTGAAGAAAAGGTTATTTTCGTTGGCGCAATAGAACAAAAAGAAGTTTATAAATACATAATGGCGAGTGATATATTTTCTTCGCTATATGATTTATCTAATGTAGGAAATCCGCTTTTAGAATCTATGGCACTTGGTGCATGCATAGTAACACTGAACGTAGGTGATACTAATAGGTTGATAAAAAACAATGAAAATGGCATTTTGCTAAATCGTGAAGAATTAGATGATTTACCTAAAGTTTATGAGGAGTTATCTAAAAATAAAGAAAAACGCCGAGTACTTGGCGAAAATGCATATAAATTTGCACAAGATAATTTTTACAGTTGGGAGAAGCGAATGGAGATAGAGTTTGAGCATGTGAAT
>CAYJIC010000030.1:0-18903 GCA_964370155.1 uncultured Oscillospiraceae bacterium | reverse complement strand
GCGAAAAAAGTAGAAGGATATCGCCATTTACAGTGAAATATGCTATACTAAAAAATAGTGATTTAAGTTGGAGTGACTTGAAAAATATAATGTAAAAAAGAACGCGCAAATGGAGGATTTGCATGAAACACCAAATGCCGTATGAAGCAAGGCCGCGCAGGATGCAATATGAAAAAAAGCAAAAGAAAAATGTGAGTGGTATATTTTTATCTGTGATGATTTTGCTCACTCTTTTTTTGGTGGCGTCAGCTTTCTCGTTTTGGTTTTTTGGTGGCGTAGATATATTACTTAGGCAAAACGCAGAACCTGGGTACAGGGTAGAAGGCACGGTGCAAGCGCTGAGGATAGACGCGCCGCAAGACATGGAAAATACTGCTATGCAGCAGTATTTTGCAGACGCAGTGGCTTTTGCCGAGCAAGAGGGATATAACACTGTGATGTTTGCAGCAAAGACAGAGGCGGCTGTTTTGTGGCGAGACGATATCTTTCCTACCTATCCTGAAATTGCCGCGCAAGGCAGTGGGGTGGATCCTTTAGAGATGCTGTGTGATGCATTGGAAGGCAAGGAAATTCAGCTGTTGGTGGAAGTGGATATGTTTGCCGTAGGAGGCGAGGTGGACCTAACCGGAGAAGCAGAGCTTGCCACAATGTTGGCCAATACCGCGGCGCAAACAAAGTTTTCGCCACAAGACAGTCAGTATACCGAGCTTGCGGCACAAAGCATAGCGTCGTTGCCACTTGAATATTCCATAGGCGGCATTGTGCTTTCGGGCTTTGACACAGAAACGGTTATGGAAGAACAAGAAAAAGAACAATATACAGCGCAAATTATGCCTGTGATGGAAAATATGCATACCATGATGGCAAATGAAGGGCGATTGATGCCGATGTATATTGCGTATGATGGCAATGAGGATACAATCAGCTCAGGCGTGGTGGCGAGCATGATTCAGTCAGGGCTATTGACAGCGCAGTTTGTCAGCCTGCCGGATGTAAGCCAAGGGCAAAGCATGGAAGAAAGCCTTGCGGCGCTGGGCCCTGCGGTTATAATGCAGCATATGGAAGAAGACACCAGCGGTATAGGGCTTTTCATGGCTCAAAAACAAGCGGCATATCAAGGTTTTGCGATGGGCGAGTATCCTGCCGCGGCACAAGAAAGTGCACATTATGACTACCTGAAAAGTGTGATGAATCCTATGGAAACTGAGATACCTACAGGCTTTGAAGTGGGTGGAAGCCTTGAAATAACTTATCCTACAGACGGGCGAAATCTCACGTGGGAAGGCGTGTACATGACCGGACATTCCGACCCGTCTGCTGCGCTGATAATAAACGGTGCAGAAATCACAAACAGGGCGCCGGGAGGTGCTTTTGGGGTATATGTTCCGCTTGAAATGGGCGAGAATGTGTTTTCCATTCAAAATGGCGATGTCAGCGCAAGCAAAACGATAACACGCATAGAGCCTACCACCACCACAAGTTATGTGACCAGCGACGGGTCGTCGTCTGCAAACGCAGGCCAAGTGGTGGAAATGGTGCGTCCGTATGTGAATGTGCTGACAGACCCGAGCGATGTGTACAGCATCAACGAGGTGTTTAATTTAGGCGCCAGAGTGGTGGTTCAGGATGCGATAGAAGTGCAAAGCGGTACCACAGAGCGCTGGGCATATCAGCTGAGTAGTGGGGACTGGATATGGGCCACGAATGTGAGCAAAGTAAGCGGCGACGGAGCGTCGTCCATTACAGGCCTAGTGGCAGAACCGCACGAAAAAGGTGAGTATATAGTACTGGAAGGTGCAGGCACACCGGCGGCATACATAGCGTACGACGAAGAAAATAAAACCTTAAAACTGACGTTTTATGATACAAGCATCAGTATATCCGAAGGCTTCAGCAGCGAGCTGGTGACTTCGGCAATGGTGGAAACCGTAGAAAACAGCATGGTGCTGAGCTTGCAGACAAACAACATGTGGGGATACAACATCGAGTATGAAAACGGGCAAACAAAGTTGTTTTTGAAACGTGCGCCACAAATCAGCGATGACCCAAGCAAGCCACTGTTGGGCGTACATGTGATGCTTGACCCGGGACACGGCGACCAGACAGAAGGCTCGAACTACGGCGCTGTGGGCATTGCCGGCGAGGCAGGATATCCGCACGAGCAACATATAAATCTTGCGCTGGCCGATGCCACAGCATGGCGACTTGAGCAGCTGGGTGCTACCGTGACATACACTAAAACCGGCACGGATAACCCAGGCATAAACGATAGGTTTATCATGCAAAACGCAGAAAAACCCGACTTCTTTATTTCAATACATCATGATGGCCTTGATGGTAATGTGGACCTGAGCGATATGGCGAATTTGCTGAGTATTTACTATCACCCGTATAACATTCCGCCCTCAGAGCAGTTTGCGGATAACCTTTTGACATATGTCAGCCGTGATACCGGACTTTCTGCCGAGGAAGAACCACGCTGGGGTAGCGTGAACTACGGGGTGATTCGCACCACGGTTTGCCCGTCGGTATTGTTTGAGTATGGCCTTTTGGTGCATCCCGAGCATTATGAATACAACACCAGCACCGAAGGTATTTGGACGGCGGCGTTTGCCACGGCCGACGCTATAATGGATACCATCCCACAATAAAGTAAAAAACCTCTTACCAAAGGCGAAACAGCCGCTTGTAGGAGGTTTTTGTTTTACGAAATGTAAATAATAGGCAAATGTACAAGATAGAAATGTTGATCAAGTGGTAAAAGGATTCCAGCGATGAAGGCGCATGTCGACGCATCCGTTTTCACGAAAAGTGATGCCTTCTTCTTGCAGCATCACGCGCTGGGCAGACCATCCGGGGACTGTGCGACCTACGCTGTTTACCACCCGGTAGCATGCAAGGTCCGGTGGAGATTTCCTCAGTGCACGAGCAACCCGGCGTGAAAGACGTGGAAAGCCAGCCAGCATGGCGAGTTGTCCGTAAGTGGTCACTTTGCCTTTTGGTACATCGGCAAGTACGGAGTGAATACGAGCATCAAAATCTTTGAAAGAAATATTTTCAGAAGAATGCATAAGTGTCTCCATATCAGCGGTATCCACGCAAAGCAAGGCGCTCTTTTGCAAGGTACACAGCACCTGTGGCGCCATCGCTTTGTGGAGGCACACACTTTAAATCAGGGAAAACACTGGATATATGCTCCTTGAAAGCATTTCCTACATGGGCGTTATTCAGCAAGATAGAGCCGACAATGGCCAGTGTGTCTTTTTGTAAGCCAAGCCGCTTTATAACAGGCTGAACTAATATAAAAAGTTGATGTGCTATTTTGGAGGCGACTTCCAAAGCGATCTTGTCTTGCATTTGGCATGCTTGCGGCAAAAATGAAGCAAGATCACATATGTCTGCAGTGGTAAGTTTTCCTGAATGAAGTTGCTCGGATAAATCGCTGACAGAAGAAATTCGAAGGCGAAGGTATACCTGGGTGGTTAAATAAGTAGCGCCGATGCGTCCGTCGGACGAATGTGCGATTATACGTAATATTTCACGACCTACGGCATATGCAGATCCGTCGTTGTCGTCAAGAATACCCAGGCCGCCTGTTTTGTGGGTGAGCCCGGCTGTGTTTTTTCCATAACAAACAGAAGCGTCATTGGCAAGCACTATGGCACCTTTTTTGCTGCGCAAAGCACCGTATAAAGCCACTTCTTCCTGGGCCAAGAGCCACGCATCGCCCATGTATCCACACCTGCGCATCACGTCGCGTAAAACAGGGTCTAGCCGCATGGTGGTAAGCTGATTTTTAGAAAATCCCGCAACACCCATGCAAATTTGCCGACAGCTTTTTACAGGGTATCCGGCCATGTGTGCGGTTAAAAAAGCTTCTGCAAAGTTTTGGGATATTTCTTGCTCGTTGGCAAAGAAAAAGTTGATGGCGCCGACGGTGAAGCTTTGTACCACTACGCCGGAGATACTGGCAATATTCACATGTGTAAGGTTGTCTGCACAGGACAGACCCATAATATAATCCATGGCAAATAACCTCCTTGATTTAAACTTTGAGTGACAGAAAGTGAATACACACAGTATAAAAACATGTTTTTCAACGATATATTAATAATACTTAATTTTAACTAATTTGACAAGAGCTTTAAGGCGAAGTGTCGTCTTGCAATATAAAGTAGGTTTGTTATACTAAATAATAGATAATAAATAAAGAGATTTTTGCAGAAAGAGGCAAGGCTTGAAAAATAGTAAAAATACAAATATTTTAAGTTGGTTGTCGAAAAAATGGGTGCCGTATGTGCTATGGGCTGTGGCGGTGCTTGCCTTGGCGGCGGAGTTTTCTCTTGCTCGAACATGGCAGTTGACATACAACCCGATTAATGGAGATTTTCAAAGCTATAATGTGTTTCGTCGCATGCTTGACGGACAAGTTCCGTATGTAGATTTTGCAAATTATATCGGTATGGCGCCGGTGCTTATTAATTTGCCGCTACTGATGTTTTCAAAAACATTTGCAGGCAGTTTGTTTGTGACAAATTTCACCTCGCTTATTTTGTTTTGTGTTATGGCATGCGTGATTTTTTATATCATCACACAAAATATAAAAGCATCGCTTTTGATATCTGTGCTACTGCCAAAAGTGTTGTCTACCGGAATTGTAAGTACTGTGCTTGGTCAAGGTACAGGTGGATATATCGAGAGGCTATTTTCGGCTTTATACACCCCGGGCAACTCTATGCGAATAGCCCGTATGGCGTTGCCGTTTTTACTGGTGGTGGCTTTCCTAGTGTTTTCAAAGTTGTACGAGAGAAAAACAGGGGAGCCGTATGTGCTGATAAAAGCACCCTTGCAAAGAAAGTTTTGTCTAATATTCGGCCTTGTTTGCGGTATTTGCATAGTGTGGAGCAACGATTTCGGGCTGTCGATGGCTTTTTGTAGTACTGTTTTGATGATTATGCTGCTATGGCGGTATGCCGAAAATGTAAAAGTGATTTTTGCGCAGCTTGGCACGTATATAGCGGCTTTAGCAGTGGGTGCATTACTGGGCATCAGCGTTGTGACTGCCGGACATCCGATGGAGTGGCTGAACGCAACTGTGCAAGTGGGGGAATATCAGTATTTTTACTTCAATGGAATGGGCGGCAAGGCTGTTATACCATACATTTTTACAAATCTGAGATTGTTGATTTTTACACTGCCTTATGTGTGTTTTTTGGTTTTTTGTCTTGCGAGGCTTGTCAAAAAAAACCTGAGTGAAAGAATGTTGCTGGGTGGATTTTTAGCTTTTTGCGTACTTGTTGCAACATATGTATATGTGGTGGGTGGCAGTGGATATAATTTCACAGAAGGGCTGGAAGGTGTGTTTTGGCTTGCTGTGATGGCACTTTGTGTGAAGGGTATACTGCACATCGTGCGCAGATGGGACAAGGCGGTTTTTGTTTCTTTGATATCGGCGCTTACGGCTGTAGCGGTGGTTTTTTCGGTCGTTTTGGCACGGGATATCTACAACTACGGAAAAACACAACCCAGCGGCGTGTATTTCGAAGCGCTTGGCGGCGTGGCGGATTATCCAAAAGCGTTGTCACAAGCAGCGCAGTTGACCCAAGGCGAAGAAGTGTTTTCGGTGTATGCCACCGGCCTTGAAGTGGTGAAAGGCGATTTTCAGCCCACGGGTTATGATTATATCATCCATGCACTGGGCGAAAAAGCCCAAGCAGAGTATGTGAATGAGTTTTTAAACAAAGACTATTCGTATGTACAGACGATGAACCTTGACATTGAAAGCTGGCTATGTGTGCAAAACTGGTACTTTTACAGGCATGTGGTGGCGGGATATGAGCGCAGTTTCGAAACGGAATATAGCTGGATATGGGAAAAAGCAGACCGGCCGAAAACAGTGGATGTAAACACAAGTTTAGATGTGTCAAAAGAAGGCGATATGTATATCATCACTATAAGCAGTGACGACGATATTGACTTTGTGGCGGATGTAAGCGTTATGTATAAAAGTGACTTTACACATTTCGTGGGCGAGTTTTTAAGCCTTGGACGCAGTGCGGTAGCAATGACAGTGCCCAGTCCTATCAAAGATGGCGAAACAAGCGTTGCATTCATGCCAAAAGAAAGTGAGGGGTGGTTGATACCGATAACAGTACGCAATGGCGTCGGCCAAGCCATGATATACTCTGCAGACCCTATGTACACAGACTTGGAAATCGAAGAATTGCATATTGTACAAACATTCGCAGATATATCGATATAAAATATGATATTTGTGTGTTTGCAAGACATCGGCAAAGATGAAAAATATAAAGCCTTGCAACGTGACATTTTTGAAGAAAAATGTATAAATTAATAATAGAAAATTAAATAATAATGACACAAAAACCAATATCTTGATTAAATTTTGTTGATATTGCTCAAAAAACAAAAAAATGAAAGTGATCCTTTGCCTACTTTTTACAAAAAACATCTTGCATTTTATGAACAAATTAGATAAAATAAGAATGTCTACTTATGCAAGTATGCTTGTGTGTAGTGTAGGGATTTTGATTTATCAAGGCAATATGATGCTGTGGTAAGCATATTGCAATATAGAATGATGCGACATAAAGATGAAATTTTTCATGGAGGGTGCCATGCAGAAGTTGCAAAGTTTGAGGGCTGACACCGAGATATATAGTTTTATCAAGGGGCAAAACTACGACAGTTGGAAATTTTTGGGTAGCTGTTTGTGTGAAGTGAATGGTGTTGCAGGGGTTCGTTTTCGTGTGTGGGCACCTCGGGCAAAAGACGTGTCGGTAATAGGAGACTTCAACAGCTGGATGCCGATGGCGAATCCGATGAAAAATGTGTCGAAAACAGGGATATGGCAGTGTTTTGTGCCGGGCCTGCAAGAGTATGATATTTACAAATACTGCATAACAACGATGGAAGATGAAAGAATATTCAAAGCGGATCCATATGCATTGCACGCAGAGACCAGGCCGGGAAACTGTAGCAAAGTATACGACATCAGTGGCTACAAGTGGAATGATGCCGCATGGGAAAGAAGAAAAAATCGCGAGAATGCTATTCGAAAGCCGATGAACATATATGAAGTTCATTTTGGAAGCTGGAAGCTGCATGAAGACGGTAACACATACAGTTATCGTGACATGGCAGATGTGCTTATTCCTTACGTGAAAGAAATGGGTTATACGCATATCGAGCTGATGCCGCTGACGGAATATCCGTTTGATGGTAGCTGGGGATATCAAGTATCGGGATATTTTGCGCCTACTTCAAGGTATGGCACACCTCACGATTTTATGTATTTTGTGGACGAGTGTCATAAAGCGGAGATAGGCGTGATTATGGATTGGGTGCCGGCCCATTTTCCGAAAGATGAGTTTGGACTTTACAAGTTTGATGGCACAAACTGTTATGAAGATCAAAACCCACTGCGTGCCGAGCATAAAGAGTGGGGAACAATGGTGTTTGATTTCGGCAGGCCTGAAGTGCAAAGTTTTCTTATATCTTCGGCGCTGTTCTGGCTGTCACAATATCATGTCGATGGTCTTCGCTTTGATGCGGTGGCGTCGATGTTATATTTGGATTATAATCGCCAAGACGGTGAATGGATGCCGAACACATTCGGCGACAACAAAAACCTGGAAGCTATCGACTTTGTTAAAAAAGCAAACGTGGCAGCCTTCAAGAGGCATCCCGGTGCGCTGATGATAGCTGAAGAAAGCACGGCATGGCCATTGGTGACCACACCGGTGCACAACAAAGGTCTTGGATTTAATTTCAAATGGAACATGGGCTGGATGAATGATATGCTCAGCTACATGCAAACAGATCCTTTGTTCCGCGCAGGGAATCATAGCAAGGTGACTTTTAGCTTTTTCTATGCTTTTTCAGAAAACTTTATTTTACCCATAAGTCACGACGAAGTGGTGCATGGAAAAGGCAGCATGATAGATAAAATGCAGGGTGAATACGACGATAAATTTGCAGAACTTCGTACATTTTACGGGTATAAAATGGCGCATCCGGGCAAAAAACTATTGTTTATGGGCCAGGAATTTGCGCAGTTTAACGAGTGGAGCGAGGCGAAAGAACTTGACTGGAACCTCTTGGAGTTTGATCGACATTCTCAAATGCAGCAGTGGTGCAAGGCGCTGAACCATCTATATGTTGAAAAAGCATCACTGTGGCAACAAGACGACAGCTGGGAAGGTTTCCAATGGGTGATATCTGACGATAACACACAAAATATCTTGGTGTTTATCCGTAAAGATGATGCGGGGAATGCACTGCTTGTGTGTTGTAATTTTGCTCCGGTATTACGCGAAGAGTATCGTATTGGCGTTCCGGTAAGTGGAACATACAAGGAAATTCTTTCAAGCGATGATGTTGTTTATGGTGGCAATGGCCATAAAAATAGCCCGGCTAAAAGCAAAAAGGGGGAAATGCACGGGTTTTCACAATATATCAGTGTGGATATTCCGCCTTTGTCTACTTTATATTTTGATGTGCCAAAACAGCGGACACCAGATAAAGGGGGAAAAGCTAAAAAGCCTGTAGCGAAAAAGTAAATATATGAATATCAACTTTTATAATAGGTTAAGAGGGGTGGCAGTGTAGTGAAAGAGTGTATCGTTATGTTACTTGCCGGAGGGCAAGGCTCGCGTTTGTACGCATTGACGCAAAAACTGGCAAAGCCGGCTGTTCCATTTGGTGGAAAATATCGGATTATTGATTTTCCGTTGTCAAACTGCATCAATTCAGGCATGGATACGGTAGGTGTTTTGACCCAGTACCAGCCGTTGGTTTTGAATGACTATATTGGCAATGGAGAACCGTGGGATTTGGACCGTCAGTACGGCGGTATACATGTGTTGCCACCGTATCAAAAAGCTACAGGTAGCGACTGGTATAAAGGCACAGCCAACGCCATTTGTCAGAATATACATTTTGTGGATAGGTATGAGCCGGAATATGTTTTGATATTGTCGGGAGACCATATCTATAAAATGAACTATAGCAAGATGCTGGCGTTTCATAAACAGAAAAAAGCCGACTGCACCATTGCGGTGCTGGATGTGCCTAAAGAAGAGGCATCACGGTTTGGCATTATGACAGTGGACGGCAAAGACCGCGTGACAAAATTTGAAGAAAAACCTAAAAATCCCGATTCCACCTTGGCGTCCATGGGTATTTATATTTTCACATGGAAAAAGCTGAAAAAATATTTGCTTGACGATGAAGCAGACAAAAAAAGCAAAAATGATTTTGGTGGAGACATCATTCCCAAAATGTTGGCAAACAAGCAAAAAGCGTTTGCTTATCCGTTTAGCGGATACTGGAAAGATGTGGGTACCATCAACAGCTTGTGGGAAGCAAACATGGACTTGCTAAATACCAACGAGCAACTGGATGTGTGGGATTCCACATGGAAAATCTACACTCGTACAGCAGGGCGTCCGCCACATTATATCGGTAAAGACGCCAGCGTGGAAAATAGTATCATAACAGAAGGCAGCCATGTTGAGGGAACTTTAGACTCTGCTGTGCTTTTTGCAGGAGTACATGTGGGACGTGACGCTGTGGTGAGAGACTCTATCTTGATGCCCGGTGCTGTGGTAGAGCCGGGCGCCGTGGTCAACTATTCCATCATTGCCGAGGACGCAGTGATAAAACGTGGTGCCATGGTAGGCACGCGACCTGAACATATGGAAGATGTATCCAAATGGGGCATTTCTGTTATTGCAGAAGGTGTCACGGTGGAGGCAGGCGCAAAGGTAGGCCCGTGTGCCATGGTAGAAGAAGATGTTAAGCGAGGTGGAAAACATGGTTGATGCACGCGCAATGGGAATTATCTTCCCGAACTTACATGATGAAAACTTGCCGGAGATTGTAGCAAGGCGCACCATGGGCTCGTTGCCCTTTGCCGGCAGATATCGAATGATAGACTTTAGCTTATCCGGCCTTGTAAACGCAGGCGTGGAAAATATTGGTGTTATTGCACGTAAAAATTATCAGAGTTTGATGGATCATTTAGGCAACGGACGTGAATGGGATTTAGCACGTAAACGTGGTGGACTTGTTTTGTTTCCGCCATATGCTCGCGATGGTGGTGAAGTTTATCGTGGTCGCATCCAGGCTTTGGCTTCGGTCATGGATTATTTGGCCGGCAGAAAAGAAGAGTTTGTTATCATGGGCGATTGTGACGCTGCGTTTAACTTGGACTATAAAGATTTGTTGAACAAGCATATAGCAAGTGGCGCCGATGTGACCATAGTGTATGAGCGCTCTGAGCTGCAAGAAGGTATGCAAAAAGATAATCTTTCGTTGCAGGTGGAAGAAAACGGCCAAATAACAGATATTCGTGTGAATGAGTATAAAAAAGGTGTTCAGAACTTGTCGCTGAATCGGTTTGTGATGGGTAGAGAATATCTGATGAACGTGGTGCGTGAATGCATGGTGCGCAGCCAGCATAGGTTTGTGCAAGACTTTTTGATGAACAACTTAAAGCTTATCAAAGTTTGTGGGTATGAGTTTACAGGATATAGAGCACGTGTTTATGATATGCAGAGTTATTTTAAAGAGCATTTGCGTTTGCTGGAGCACGAAAACCTAGAGGGATTGTTCCCGCAAAACAGGCCTATTTACACAAAAGTGCGTGATGAAGCACCGGTGAGATATTCCATTGGCTCAAAAGTACACAATAGCCTTATAGCGGATGGGTGTATTATTGACGGCGAAGTGGAAAACTGCGTGTTATTCCGTGGCGTACATGTGGGCAAAGGCACCGTGCTGAAAAACTGTATCTTGATGCAAAATACACGTGTGGGTGCCGATGTTGTCATGAAAAATGTGGTTACGGATAAAAATGTTGTTGTTGAAAGCGGCCAAAAACTGCATGGTGCAGCAAGTTTCCCGGTATTTATTGCAAAGGGATGCGTTGTGAAGTAGGCGTGGCAAAGGCGGGGAATCCGAGGCAAGATATTACGACAATAAAAAATGTAGGTGCGTTTGTTAAAAGGGGTGACGTCGAATGAAAATATTGTTTTGTGCTAGTGAGGCTTATCCATTTTGTGCATCAGGTGGACTGGGCGATGTGATAGGAAGCTTGCCGGCTGCACTGAAGAAACGTCGGACAAATGTACGGGTGATACTGCCACTTTATGGAGACATGAAGGAAGAGTGGCGGCAAAAGCTGAAATACATTACCAATTTTACAGTTCCGGTAGGTTGGCGAAACCAATATTGCGGCTTGTTTGAGCTGACACATAACGGCGTGACACATTATTTCCTTGATAACGAATACTATTTTAAGCGTAAAGGTCTTTATGGCTTTTACGATGATGGCGAGCGGTATGCGTTTTTTGCCCGTGCTGTGCTGGAGGCTTTGTTTCATATTGATTTTGCGCCTGATGTCATACATGCGCACGACTGGCAAACGGCTCTTGTGCCGGTATATTTGAACTTGTACTATAGGCACCTTGAGAAATATATGCCGATAAAAAGTGTGTTTACCATCCATAATATTCAATATCAGGGTAAATACGGTGTTGAAATTTTGGAGGAAACTGTCGGTATAAGCAAGAAAAATGCGCACATAGTAGAGTTTGATAAAATAGTCAACTATATGAAAGGCGCCATTGAGTGTGCAGACAAGGTTACTACAGTGTCGCCGACATATGCGCAGGAAATATTGGATCCATGGTATAGTTTTGGCCTGGACAGCTTTTTGAAGAAAAAACAGTATAAGTTGTGTGGTATATTAAATGGTATCGATGTACAGGTTTACAATCCTGAGACAGACACATATTTGGCGCAAAACTATTCTGCGAAAGACATGCAAGAGAAAAAATTTGCGTGCAAGAAAGAACTTTGTGATGAGTTCGAGCTAAGTGATACTTCGAAACCGCTCATAGGCATGGTGACCCGTCTTGTGGCGCCCAAAGGCCTTGATTTAGTGCAAAGTGTGATTGATAACCTGCTGGATGAAGGCATGCAAGTTATCCTGCTGGGCAGTGGCGACAAAAAATATGAGAGCTTTTTCAGCGAGCTTGCCGGAAGGCGTAAAGGTGAAGTAGGGGTACAAATAGGCTTTATCCCTGAGCTGGCGCGTAAAATATACGCAGGCGCAGACATATTCCTGATGCCCAGCAAGAGCGAGCCATGCGGGCTGGCTCAGATGGTGGCGCTTCGCTACGGAACCATTCCTATTGTGCGCGAGACAGGTGGCCTGAAAGACAGTATTCAGGACTCAGGCGACGGCAAAGGTAATGGGTTCACCTTCCAAAACTTTGATGAGTATGACATGCAAAGAGCGTGCCTGCGCGCCAAAGATGGGTACTATAATAAAGACGGGTGGAGCCAGCTGTGTAAACGTGCGATGGGTTGCGATTTTAGCTGGAGCAATTCCGCAAAGCAATATCAAGCTATGTATAAAGAAGTTGTCGCACTTTGGTAAAATAAGCAAAAAAACATCCCACGCTCAAAATTACTGAGCATGGGATGTTTTTTTGATGAGTTATTTTTTTGTGTTTTTAATATGATTTGCTATTTTTTTGTCTTCGATTTTCACGTGGTTTATTAAAACGGCTACAGCTTTGTTTATTTCGGTTAAAGCTGTAAAGGTGGCGCCTTCTTTAATAAGAATGTCGCCTGCTTTTTGGCTGAGTTTTTTATATTCTTCATGGGCTGCTTTGTGGCGGCTATATTCTGGGTAAGAAACAGATAGCTGTAATTTTTCTTCATCACCAAAATGCTTTATGATATAGTTTTGTAAAAAGTTAAAAGTGGACTCTAAGCTACTGCGACCTTTGCCCAAAGCGCAGGCATCCATTAAATTGTTGATGGCACTAAAAAGTTCTTTATGCTGACTGTCGATGAGAGGATGGCCTGTCATTAAATCAGGAGTGAGTTCATATTTTGTCATAAGAATAGCCACCTTTATTGTAATTATTTGTATAAATTTGTAACATGCAAACAGTATACACACATAAAGGGTGAATAGTCAATGCATATGATATATTGTGGTTTTTGTCGTGCAAAAAAACACGTAGTTATTTGTTTTTTACCATCAAGTTTTTGCCACCGCCAGGAATTTGGTCGTGACGAGTTTCGAACTGGTTGGTGTAGTCTATCAGTTTATGCAATTTTGAAAATCCGTAGTTACGAGTGTCAAAATCAGTGTATTGACGGCCTAAAATGCTGCCAACTTGGGATAAAGACATAAAACCGTCTTCGTCGGAGTTTTTGTCTACAATACGCTGAATACGAGCGATGATGTCGTCTAGGGGGATATATCCCGATGTTTCGTCATCGGCGAGCTCATGATAGCTCATTTCCACAGAAGGCTCAATGGGTGTTTCGCCGGGCTTTGCCTTGGAGGCGCGCTCAGACTTGGCTGATTTTTTGGCGGCAGGCTTTGCCTTGGGTTGTTTTTCTGTAAGGCTTGATTGCACCCTTGCCTTCATCAGCACATCAAGGTACTTGAATGTATCACAAGCGTTTTTGAAGGGGGCAGGGGTTTTGCTTTCGCCCATGCCTATGACAAACATGCGGCTTTCGCGCAGACGTGAGGCAAGACGAGTGAAGTCGGAATCTGACGACACGATACAAAATCCGTCGCAGTTGCCTGCATAAAGCACGTCCATAGCGTCTATAATCATGGCAGAGTCAGAGGCGTTCTTGCCCTGAGTATAGCTAAACTGCTGGATAGGCGTTAAGTTACTTTGAAGCAAGTGTTTTTTCCAGCTACTCATTTCAGAGCTGGTCCAATCGCCATAAATGCGCTTGTAAGCAGGGGTGCCATACGTGCTAAGCTCGTCTAAAATAACTTCGATATATTTAGGGGAAACATTTTCGGCGTCGATTAACAAAGCTATAATGCGTCCTGTATCTTGCATAAAAACATCCTTTCGAAAACGTATAATTTGTCTAAATTATATCATAATACGGCGAATAGGCAAAGGGGAATACACCTATATTATGAAAAATTTGGGTGGCTTGCGATGCGATAAGTAAAATGATATACTAACGAAATAGGAAATATTAAGATGTAGAGCCATAATAAGCCGTAAAATAGACTCCCTAATGAAAGGGTATAGTGCATGGATATGTACGATAATCAAGACGAAGTAGAAGTAAAAGATAAAAGAAAAGAAAGAATAGCCTTAGTGAAAGAGTGGATATGGACGCTGGTATTAGCAGTGGGTATATCTATAGTGCTTACGCAAGTGGTGTTTTTGAATGCAGTGGTGCTGAGTGCATCTATGGAAGACACCGTTATGACAGGCGACAGACTGCTTGGCTTTAGGATGGCGTATTGGATTGATTCGCCACAAAGAGGCGATGTGGTGGTTTTTAGGTATCCTGAAAACAGAGACACCCTTTATGTGAAGCGTATAGTTGGTCTTCCGGGCGACGAGATAAACATACAAAACGGAAAAATATATATAAACGGTGAAATAAACGAAGAAGTGAATATACATGCAACCGGCGAAACCGTCGCAGACAGAGGCCCGTGGACAGTGCCGCAGGACGCATACTTTATGATGGGGGACAACAGGGAATATTCGTGGGACTCGCGGTATTGGAACACGCCATTTGTGCCAGAAGAAGATATACTTAGCAAGGTGTTTGTAAGAATATACCCAAACCCGGGCATGATAGAATAGCAAGCTTTAGAAAAGCCTAAAATGAGGTGAGCTGAAGTATATGGAACATTTAAAAGACCTTTGTCACTTTTATGAAAACGAGGGTGACGAGCGCCTGCGCTTGCATAAAGATAGTATACAGCACCTGGAATTTTTGACGGCGACAAAATATATAGAAAAAGCACTGGGCGAAAACTCGGCAGTGCTGGACAGTTGCGCCGGCAGTGGGGTGTATGCGTTTTACTTGGCTGAAAAAGGACACCGTGTGACAGCAGGGGACATCGTAGGGCATAACGTGGCGCTGATACGTGAAAAAAATAAACATGAAAAAAGCTTGCAAGCGGTGGAAGAAATGGACGCGCGCAAGCTTTCGATGTATCAAGATAGCAGTTTTGATGCGGTGCTTTGCATGGGTGCTTTATATCATTTGCATAAAAAAGAAGATAGGCGTAAAGTGATAGGCGAAAGCCTGCGTGTGCTGAAGCCCGGCGGAGTGCTGGCGTGTACATACATGAACAGGTACGCTGTTATCATGAACAATATCGGAAAAGATTTTGAAAATATAGAAGATGCGCTGCAGTTTTCAAAAAATGGAACAGAAGGTATATATTATGCCGATACACCGACGAATATAGAAAAGTGGTTGGCGGAGTATCCTATCGAAAAGCAGATGCATGTTCCGCTGGATGGCATGACATATTTTATGACGCATACGACAGGGATACTTCAAAGCAATGAGGCGTTTGAGCGGTGGAAAAAATATCATTTTGCCGTGTGTGAAGACGAAAGTCTACTGGGAAGCAGTTATCACAACATGTATATTGCAAAAAAATGTAGGATATAAGGGAAAAGTACTATGGAAAACGGTATCAGAACGGTGGATATTGACGACAGTGCGGATATTTTGAGGATATACTCGCACTATATTATAAGCACAGCATATACGTTTGAAGTGGATGTGCCGACGATATCGCAGTTTACAAAAAGAGTGGCAGAAATAAGCAAAGATTATCCGTTTTTAGTATATGTTCAAGACGGAAAAACAGTAGGGTATGCATATGCGTCTAAACATAGAGAGAGGGACGCATATTGCTACGATGTAGATGTGGCGGTATATATGGATGTAGAGTGCCGGGGCGCAGGTATCGGCACAAAACTTTATAACATGCTTTTTGAAATGCTGAAAAAGCAAGGGTTTTATAATGCATACGCCGGAATTACCGTGCCGAATGAACGAAGCGTAGAACTACATAAAAAGTATGGGTTTGAAGACATAGGTGTTTTCAAAAAAACAGGATATAAGTTTGGCAAGTGGCACGGTGTTCAATGGATGGGAAAAGCTCTTCAAGACTATGGCGCCCAGCCAAAAAAGATATTACCGGTTGAGAAAATAAAACTTTAGCAAATAAGAAGTCGCAGACGTGAAAGCTCACATCTGCGACTTTTGTTTTTATGGTTATTCAATAGGCAAGCCGTTGAGCTTTAAAAAACTCAGTTTGTCCATGTATCCACGCTGAAAAATGATTTTAGAGTCTACAACATGGAAAAAACCACAGCCACGGAAGCCTTTAGGGTCTTTCCATTCCATTATGGCCCACTCGCCGTCTTCAAATATGTTGTCAGGGATGCACACCATTGTAGCTAGGGCAAATTCTTCCTTAAAACGCTGGTAGATGGCTTTCTTGCCGATGACAGGATCTGTCACAACTTGATGATTTACAGCGTCTTCTGCATAAAGCTCAGACAGTGCTTTAGCGTCAGCTTTGTTGAAAGTGTCAACCCACATAAGCAGTGTTTCTTTTGGTGTCATGCTAATGCCTCCTTGTACTTAATAATGCTCTTTACGGCGCATTTTGCGTAAATCATAACGTTTTTGGCCGGCTTCCCACTCGAGGCGTTCTTCGTCGGTAGAAAGCTCCAGCGACGGCACAGGCACAGGTTTTCCGTCCTTATCAGTGGCAACAAACACGATATATGCTTTGTTTATTTTTTTTCGCGAGCCGTCGGCTTGGGCGATGTAAGTGTCTACTTTTACTTCCATTGATGTGGTGCCGGTATATGTAATACATCCGTCTAAAACCAGCAAGTCGCCCAAAAAAGCAGGCGCGCGGAAAATGAGCGAGTCTACAGCGGCGGTGGTGATAATTGAGCCGGAATGCCTATAGGCCACTATGCCGGCAAGCTCGTCAATCCACTGCATTAATGTGCCACCAAACAAACGCCCTTCGCTGTTTAGATGTTGATACCGTAAAAGACGAGTGATTTCAGTCTTTGAATATGCTATGCTTTTTTTCATAAAATGCTCCTGTCTAAGTGGGTTTATTGAAGCGGATATGACGTGCTTTTTTATAGCGAGGCATGATACAAAAAACAAAAAGACATAAAAGTCCGATAATGCTTAAAGCAATGCCTAAAATACCACCCGGCGGAAAATATGAAAGGGTGATAGTGGAATCGCCTTGTGGGCAAGATGCCGCCATCAAGCCATAGTCGGCTTGGATTAAGTCCGCAGGCTCGCCGTTTATTTCGCATCGCCAGCCGGTGTCGTAGGGTAGAGTTATAAGAATCATACCATCATTTGGCATGGATATATTGGCGCTAACATGGGCGCTTTTGGCAGTGACATCGGTGGCAGACATGCTTTTTCGTGCGGCGATGCCGTTTTCATATGTAAGGGTATCAGCCGAGGATAAAACATTCATTGACGGCGTAGCGGACTGGGTATCGGAAAGAACTATGCCGTGTAGCATAGCGATACTTTTTTCAGGGTTTGAAAGAGTGTCGGCGTCGGCTTGTGACATGACGGAATCAAAGCCTATTATAAGCGGTAGTGCATCTTCGTTTTTCAAAACTGAAAACGGAGTAGACTCTGCAAAAAGGGTGAGGTTTGGAAGTGGATATGCGGCAGGATCCGCCACAGATGACAGTAAATATTCCACGCCGAGAAGGCTCCAAAGACCTACTTCGTCAAACTCTATACGTGAAATAGAAGTTCGGTTGCGACCGAAAGCTTCTTGTAGGCTAAAGATACCGCCGGGTAAAGTGGAGTTGAAACTAAACGGGCTACCGTGGTCAAAATACGTGTTTGAAACATTTGGCGCATATATGCGATAGTTGCCCTCAGGCAAGGGCGTGTTTTCGCCGGCGTATATGGTGTTTTGGGCAAGAACAGGCAAAGGGCCATAGTCTGCCTTTGCGATTTGCTGGTTAAAAAAGATATTCAGGCCGGCCGTGCCAAAGCCGAAAAGTGCTACTGCAACCACCAATATACGCGGACAATTTTGCCAAAAAATACGCGATGTGGCGGTGAATACAAGGCCGGAGGCTGAGATTATCAAAAGAAAGATAAAAAGAGGTAAGTGGATGATGGTGGAGGGGTTTTGAAAATATACCTGCCACGCTATCATACAAACCGTGAAAACAGCCGCGATGACACCGTATAGAAAGAAGCCTTTTTTTATAGAGATGCTTTTGTCTTCAAGCACCTGAACTGTGGCCAAAGCAGCGCATAAAACAGGCATGTATAGCCATCTTGTGTAATATGTGCCGTTGAATGCGTTAAAGGCGCTGTTTAAAATAGGAATAAAAAGGCAAACGGCGCACACCAGTAAAATGCCACGTAGCCAGTTTTTACGTCGATGTATCAAAAATGCAAACACAAACACCAGCCCAAACATCGGAAGGTATAGCTCCGGCGAGGTTGCGTCGGGGTTTGTCATTAAAGTGTTTTGGTGCATCACCTCGGCAGGCAAAACCATGCTGCGGAATAGCTCGAAGTATTGGTGCGGGGTGTAAAGTATCCACTCTGTGCCAAAAGAAAGCATGCTACCCACACGTGGATTGGCAGTGAGCGAGTACACAAAAGGAACAAGTAAAAAACCTGACAAAGCCACGCCACACACAGCTTCCAGCGCTAAAAACAAAAACTCTTTTACGGATATGCGATAAACTTTATATGCCAGCTTCACAAAAAAGTAAACTATCATAAACACCGCTGTGCCGAAAAAAAGCGGAGGGTTCACCAAAATGTTAAGGCAGACGGCCACAGCGAAAAGCCCGAATTTTTTCGTTTCGATAAGCCTGTCCATAGCGTATGGCAAAAGCGGAAAAAGAGCATATACATCGGCGAAAGGAAAGACAAGGTTTGTCACCCAAAATCCTGAGAACGTATAAAGGATGCTTGCGCACAAGGCGGATAGATCGGTTTTTGTGTGGCGACGTATCCAAAGATAAGAAAAAAGCC
>CAYJIC010000029.1:9913-19338 GCA_964370155.1 uncultured Oscillospiraceae bacterium | reverse complement strand
AGTTTCATTTTTTATCCCTCCATAATAGCGTTTCTAAATTCTTTCATATAAAACCGTGAAGCTAAAAGTTTTGATTCATCACTCAACCTAACAATATAGTTACCGCTAAACTCAGCGCTAAGCGAGATTACGTGATGTATGTTAACAAGTATGCTTTTTCCAATTTGCACAATACCTTGGCTTCTAAACATAGTAGATACTTCAGACAATGTGTATTTGCATAGATATTTGCCTTTTTTTGTCACCGTCCATGTCTTTCTGTCGGTGATTTCGAAATAATAAATTTCAGCAATATCTATCAATACTTCGGTAGAGTTGTCATACACAATAAGTTTTGAAGAAATATTACTACTTTTCAGTAAAGCAACGATATGCTGAACATTACTGTCGGCAATGTTTCCTCTGATGATTACCTCGGTTTCATTACCAGGCACATCTTCAAGTGTTATTTTCATTTACTATCTCCTTTCTGTGAATTCATGATATCACAGGTGGTTCTATATGTCTTTGGTATTTGCGCATGTGGTAAAATTCATGGGGCAAGAAGTTTAAATTAGCCGTTAAAAGAATAGTGATGACTAAGCGAGCAAGAATAAAAAAGTGGATATTTTTAATGATAGCAAATTATATCATGAATAAATATGGCATACAATTAAATATACTTCAGGACATGTATTAATATTAGTGATATATTAATAAATATTACTTAAAGGTTGACAGTGCAGAAGTGTATTAGGTATACTGAAAAATGTTGAACTTGGAAAGCGGTTTCCCATTTGCGACATTTTGTTTTGAGAAGAGAGAGGATAAGACACATGGTAAAAGAGGTAAACAGGAACACGGTACTGATAGCAGGCTCTGTCATGCAGCTTTTTTTGGGTGTACTTTATATATGGAGTATATTCGTGATGCCGGTGACGGATTATTTTGCAATGGATGTAGCAGATGTTAAGTTAACTTCATCATTTATGCTATGCTTTTTCGTGGTGGGTATATTGTTTGGTGGAAAATTCCAGGTAAAATATACAACCCAGAAGACAGTGTTGATCGGTGGTATTTTGTTGGCACTTGCAATGTTTTCCAGTGCTGCTTTACCGCAAAGTATGGGTATTTTGATATATTTCACATATGGTGTGATGGGTGGGTTTGGTGTAGGCATGGCGTATAATGCCATCATCAGCACAGCGCAAAGAAACTTTCCAGATAAACGAGGTTTGGCCACAGGTATTTCGGTATGCACGTTTGGATTTTCGACAGTTATATTTGCGCCACTGGTTGAAAATTTGTCCAAGATACTGGGCTTGCAAATGACATTTATAAGCCTTGGCGTAATATTTGTAGTAGCAACCGTAGCCTGCTTTTCCTTTATATCAATGCCCAAAGAAGTGGCTAATGTCGCGACAGCTGCCTCAAGTGAGGGCGACATATCCACAAAAGAAATGCTGAAAACTTCGTCGTTTTATTTTATCACTATTGCCATGATGTTTGGTATATCTGTTTATTTCATACTCAACCCATCTTTTAAATCACTATCATTGGATAGAGGGCTCTCTGATAGCATGGCAACAGTAATGATAATGCTAACAGGCGTAAGCAATGCATTGGGCCGCTTGTTTTTTCCACTGCTTTCAGATAAAATCGGACGCAGTCTTACAGCTATAGTGGAACTTGCCATTACGGCTGTCGGCGCATTTTTACTTATATTTGCAACAGAATATCTGCTGATGGCTGTTATAATCATGATCACTTTTTGTTATGGGGGCATCTCCGGTACGTTCCCGCTCATTACTGGAAAGCTATTTGGTCTAAAAAATGTAGGATCAAACTACGGATGTGTCATGGTTGGTTTTTCTGTTGCGGCACTGTTGTTCCCAATAATATTAACACCTGTTGAAAATCAAATGGTTTTATTTGGCTTACTAGGCGCGATTGCTTTTGTAGGCGTAGTGTTTTTATTGCCGGTGTTAAAAAAGGAAAAAGGGTAAAAACTTACGACACTTAAAATTGCTACTTATAAAAGACCTCCTGCTTTCAGAGATGCTCTGTAAGCAGGAGGTCTTTTGATTTTATGTTTATATTATATTACTGTCTTTCCCAAAACTGGTTAGAAACAGTGTTTAGATTTAAGCTATCAAACCCGCCAAGATCAGGCATATAATATCCTAGAAAAGGCACCACGACACTTCCTAAATCTTCTGTAGCACCATCAATAGTGGCGGTTTCATGGGTCAATATCATCAAATAAAAAGTATCTTCACAAATAAAATACATATCCGATGCAGATGATGTTAATTCGCCATCTTCGCCAATGATAGGCATTGAGTTATCCGACATAAGGACATAGCCGTTCATGTTGTTTTTTAACGTAGTGTCAAGTTCTTCGGCAGTATATCCGTAATCTTTCATGGATATAAGTTTCTCGGTGGCATCACTGCCGTAAAACACTTCATATGTGCCGCTGTAGTAGTTATCGCTATGCTCACCTGTGGTTTGGTAGTAGTTGTATGTAGAGTCACTATTTAAAACAAGCTCTGAAAAATCATTTTGATTTACAAAAGTGCCCCCGGTGATTTCGTCCTGTGTACCTATGGAAAACTCGATACTGTTTCGTAGCACGGCTAGATCATCGGGCATAAGCCCTTGCTGAGATTGTGCTTGATACATGGTGGAAATCAGTAGGTTTTTGCTTGGAGCCATTATAAACTCCATATATGCATATGTTGTGTCCGTCATAGCTATTTCAGCCCATCCATATTTGCAAGCACTACCGTCGAGAGAAACGAAATCGCTAAGTTCTTTACTGCTGTTTACTATTTCACCGGAGGAAGCAAAGACCTCGAGCAAAGCAGGCATTATCTCGTCAAGCTCGCTTGAGCCGAGGGCGGACACAGCGTTGATTCCCAATGCGGCATCTCCGGCATCAGTGAAAAACGAAAACGACTGATCGCGGCTGGTGTACCCTGAAGGCACCGAGAACGTGAACCGGCCTTCGTCGTATGAGTTTGTGAGATCGTTGCTGCCGGGCGCCTCGTTTTTTGTGTTTTCTTGTGGCGTAGATGTATCGGAAGAATTAAGAGAGGTTTGCACTTCTTCCTCTATCAAATCCGTTGCAATATCGACCGCGGTTTCAATCGCGCCGCAACCGCTGAACAATACAAGGCATGCTAGCATTAAAATCAGTGTTTTTTTCATATCAATAAATTACCCCTTAAAATAAAACTGTTAAATAAAATCTGCCTATGCAGTATACCCTGTTTACTTTATATTGTCAATTAAGAAGGATGTTTTCACGGAAACATAGCTGGTTTTTGATATTTGAATATGTTATCATAAAGTTAAGTTCAGAATTATAGCTTGCACAAAAAATAAACACTAAACTTTAAAAATATGAAGATAAGACGATAGTTAAATAGGTTAATTAATATAGTTAACTATATGCCTTATAAAAAGGTGATAACATGCAAAGGTGTAGCTGGCCAAATCTTGAAAAATCAGATATTTATATGGATTATCACGATAATCAGTGGGGCATAGCGTCTCATGATGATGGATACTTATTTGAGATGTTTGTTTTAGAAAGTTTTCATTGTGGTCTTTCATGGCTTTTAATACTTAAAAAAAGAGATGCTTTTAGAGAGGCGTTTGATGATTTTGACGCCGAAAAAATTGCGAAGTATGGCGATAAAAAAATCAAAGAACTACTTGAAAATGCGGGTATAGTAAGAAATAAAGCAAAGATTTTAGCCACGATACAAAATGCAAAAGCTTATTTGGAACTGGTGCAAAAAGAAGGCAGTTTTTCAAAGTATTTATGGAGTTTCACCGATGGTAAAGTAGTATATCATCCGTTTGATGTGACCAGAACACGAAATGAGCTATCAGACAAAGTTTCGAAAGACCTTAAAAAACGTGGATTCAAGTTTATGGGGACAGTGACTTGCTATTCTTATTTAGAGGCAGTTGGGATAATGAATAACCATGCCGAGGATTGTTTTAGATATGTAAAAGAAGAGGATAGATAGCGGACGCCGAAGACGAAATTGTAAAAGCACAGACTGCTGGCATGGCAGTTTGTGCTTTTTTTGTTATCAATAAAATAAATTTATTGATACATAATAAACAATTATTTGATTTTATTAATTTTTCACAGTATAATCAAATAACTAACACAGGAAGAGGCGAGAGAATGCACGATACAGCTAAAGTAGAAAAGAACAAGCAAAAAGGTGGGCCAAACAAAATTCTGAAAATAATACCGGGTGTTGTCGCGGCGATAAGCATTGCGTTTTGCGCACAGTTTATTGAGGGAATATTACCCATACATTTAATAGGTGCCTCGGTAATAGCGCTGTTTATTGGTATGATGATCAACACATTTACAAACACCTCGGTTTTAAAGGAAGGCACAAAGTTTACCTCTAAAAAGATATTAAAGTTTGCCATTATACTGCTGGGTGCATCTTTAAGCATACAAACTATCCTTACAGTGGGCTCGCTTTCATTGGCCGTAATGTTTTTCACGCTACTCACTTGCTTTGGTGGCGGTTATTTTATAGGAAAAGCGTTGGGCCTGAACTGGAAATTGTCTAACCTTATCTCAGCGGGCACAGGCATATGCGGTGGTTCAGCCATTGCCGCTATTGCGCCGGTGATTGACGCCGAGGATAAAGAGATAGCGTATGCGATGTCTGCTACTTTTATTTTTGACATGATAATGATTATTGCGTTTCCGTTTATGGGCCACATGCTGGAGCTAAATGATATGGCATATGGTTTGTGGGCAGGCACAGCCGTGAATGATACGTCCAGTGTAGTTGCTGCGGGATATGCATATAGTGAAGCCGCAGGCGATTTTGCCACTATGGTAAAGCTTACAAGGACGCTGTCCATCATTCCCACTGTGTTGGCTTTTGCATATATCAACATTCGCGTAAAACAAAAAGAAGCTGCAAGCTATAGACAAACAATAAATGCCGTCAAAGAAAAAGGTGTGAAATACGAAGTTAGCCAGACGGATAAAATAAGCGAGCTTAGCGGAGAGGCCTCTGCAACACCCAAAAAAGAAAAAGCAAGAGACAAAGTGAACTTTTTTTCCATTTTTCCTTGGTTTATCTTAGGGTTTATTGCGCTGGCTATAGTGAATAGTTTTGGTGTGATTCCGGATGAAGTATCTACTATAGCAAAAAACATCAGTAAGTTTTTGATGGTTGCTGCGCTTGCGGCAATCGGCCTAAATACAAACTTTAAAGACATGAAAAGTTCCGGAATTGCACCCATGCTACATGGCTTTATAATATCTGCGCTTGTTGTTATTGTGGCCATAAGCGTAGAATGGTTTATGGGTATAGTTTAAGACAGCTGCATTTAAAATTGACAACATTTATCTTCCTTACTCATAAAACTCCCGATAAATACACTTGTATTTATCGGGAGTTTTATATGTTGAAGATCAAAAGGCATTGTCTAAGTTGCTGAAAAGATGTAAAATAAAGCAAAAGAGGAGTGACAGAACATGCATACAAAGCAAAAAACCAGTAAAATAAACTACGCGTTGATAGCAGTGCTTTTATTTGCTACTGCATTTAGTGTGGTTTTGTGGTATATGAGCGTTATGCATGTGGGTAATTCTCCTTTATATGTAGGAGATATTCAGTCGACAAACGGTGTATGGGACTTAACACAGGAAAACTTTGAAGATAAAATTATTGTTATAAATGGTGAGTTAGAATATATTGAAGGAATGTTGGTGGAGCCGGAAGACTTCGACAGTTATGGTGACAGCATCAAGATAGGCTCGCCGGACAGTTTACCGGTGAATACGGTTAGGTTAACACTAAATATGCCAAACGACGAGATGTATACAATAATGGCAAACAGCATTGATTTTGCCGAGAGGATATATATAAATGGAGAATGGCGCCAAGATATAGGCACAGTAAGCGCCACAAGAGAAGGCTCGACTCCGGGGTATGCTTATCTAACATTTGATGTGCGTCCGGTAAACGGAGTGATAGAAATTGTGCGTCAAAGTAACAATTTCGTGCACAGAGATAATGGACACGGGGCACATTGGAAGATAGGCGAGCCCAGCATGATGAAACGCGAGCGAGCGTTTGATTTTGCAGTGGACGGTATAATTGTAGGTGTTTTCGCTACACTGGCTATCACCCATCTATTCTTCTTTTCGATGCTGCAAAAATATAGAACACACCTATACTTTACTGTGTTGACGGTGGCCTGGGGCCTGCGCATGAGCGTTATAAGCGTAAAAATACTAGGTACTTTGTTTGATTTTTTACCGTGGGAATTTTTATTCCGACTAGAATATATAAGTATGCCTATTGCCGCAATCATGATAATTTTAGTTGCAGGCGAATTTTTCACAGATGCGTTGCCGAAGTGGTATCAAAACATATTTATATCATTTTTTATTATATATGCTTTGTGCTGTTTATTTGTGCCCACCATACCACTGTCATACAGCGTTTTGATATTTGAAGCTGTATATATTGTTGCGGCAATAATGCTTTTTGTAATGCTTATCATGAAAATGATAAAAATGCGAAAGAATAATCAAATGAGGTTTGAGCATTATTTGTTTATAGCAAGTTATGCAGTAGTAGTTTTTGCTATTGTCAATGATGCGTTATACTATAGCAATATCAGGCTGATAATTGGTAATCTTATACTGAATAATTTAGCGATGTTGATTTTTATATTCACTCAAACTGTGACGATAATTGCTGACACATCGAAAAAAATCATAGATGTTTATAATAAAGAACACGAGATGCGCGCAGAGGCAGAGGCGCTGAGGCAAAGTACAAAAATGAAAGAACAGTTTCTGCGCAGTTTGTCGCACGAGTTGCAAATACCAATAACAACAGTGTCGGGATTTGCACAGCTTACAGGAGAAATATTGAAAGAAGATGAAACACTGAACCGTGTGGCGATACAGGACAACATACGTATTATAGATGACGAATCGCGTAAATTGTCGCGTATGGTGGCGCAAATGTTGGATATATTTGCCATGGAAAACGGGACGTTCAAGCTACACATGACAAAAGTAAATATAAATTATCTGATGCAAAAAATATATGAGCTGCACTTTCCAATCATGAACGATGGAAGCCATGGATTAAAACTTGACATACAAGAAGATTTACCGTTTGCATATGCAGACGAAGAAAGAACACTGCACGCTGTTTTGAATTTGATTACAAACTCGGTAAAGCACAGCGGCAGTGCAGAAATAAAAATATGTGCTGTGCATAAAGACGATTTTATTGAGATATCTGTGGTTGATACAGGCAAGGGCATTAGTTCAGAACTTGCGGAAGAATTGTTTAGTGAATATCCATTACATCGTTCTGAAAGTGGAAATGGGTTAGGTCTATATATCGTAGCGCAAACAATAAAAGCGCAGGGCGGTGTGGTAGAAATTGACAATGAAATAGACATAGGTACAAAAATAAAATTCACAATACCGATATGGGAGATAGATAAAGAATGACAAATAAAAAAATAGTGTTTATGCTGGAAGACGATGGAAATCTATTAAAGCTAAACATCAGTGTGATGGAAAGAAGAGGGTATACGGTATATTGTGCCACAACAATATCAAAAGCAACAGAAGTTGTAGGAAAGCTAGCACATATTGATATTGCGATATTAGATATAGTGCTACCGGACGGAAACGGTCTTGACTTTGCAAGCCACATAAAACAAAATTTTGCATGTCCTGTTTTGATGCTGACAAGCAAAAGTACACATGAGGATATAGTGGAGGGTATGAGTGCAGATGTTGACATATATATGACAAAGCCGTATTTAATACCCGAGCTGGTAGCAAGAATAGAAGGGCTTATCAAAAAAAGTGAAAATATTAAAAACACAATATTGGCAATAGGAAAACTGCGGTTTGATATAAATTTAAGACAGGTTACCCTGGATGGGGAAAACCTTTCGCTGACACCTAAAGACTTCACGTTGCTTTTGTTTTTGGCGCAACGTGAAAAAGAGGTGATTTCACAAGAAGTTATTTTTGAAAATATATGGGAACAGCCATTGGGTAACGATACAAGTGCTTTGAGAAGCGCAATAGCCCGTCTTAGGAAAAAGCTGGCAGGTAGTGGATATACAGTGAATTCAATACGTGGCCAAGGATATGTTTTCAAAAAAGAAGAAAATCAAATGTCATCCCAATCGAGTATAACTGTCAGATAGTTGTCTTTGTCATACATTAGCCCGCGGTATGCATCCATGATATCGTGGGGTTTTATACGATGAGAAATGAATTTATCAACGTCAATAATTTTTTTGTTCATCAGCTTTTCTAAATATTTTAGACTTGTTTCCATGGATAGTTTCGAGCTAATTTCTTCGCTATAGGGATATCTGCGGTTGAATCCACCGATGACGTTCAACATTTTTGTATGAATCATATTAAATATCGGTGTGATGTCGGTATCATAAGATTCCCTGGGTGAGCCCAGCAGTATAACATTTGCATATTTTGCGGCAGACGCAATGCAAGCTTCTATACATTGCGACATTCCCGATGCATCTACTACAACATCAAACCCGTAATTGTTTGTGAGTGCATATATAGTTTCCATTTGTTTGTCGGGTGCCGAATCAATGACGTTTGGTATTCCAGCTTCTTTTGCCTTTGCGCATCTGTTTTTTGAGATGTCCACCGCATACACATCACAGCCCATGTTTTTATATAAAATTGATAAAATCAGGCCTAAGTTTCCCAGGCCAAAGATGCCCACTTTATCAGTTGCCTTCACGTCAATAGGAAGAATACCGTTCATTGCAATCCAGCACATCATCAAAAAGCAACCTTCCTCGTCGGTGGTTTCGTCGCCTAGCTGATATAAAACACCACCATCACTTTTCAGTCGGTTGAAATGATGCTTTGATGCATGAGGGGCACTGTACAAATATCGCTTGTTCACTGTGACATCTGTGACATCTTTGCCTGTTTCCAAAACTGTGCCCACGGCGCAATATCCCGGAAACACGGGATAAGTGGCACCTTTTTTTAAGGCATAAACCCGCGACAGTTCGGTTCCGGGGCTTATCAAAGACTTATGACATTTTATAACACATTCATCATCTGAGCATTTTTCGGGTAAAATATCGGAGATGATTTGGACATCTTCTTTACCGTTTATTACTATTTTTTTCATGGTTTTCGTATGATATAAAAGCGATTTACAAGCCTTTATCATACACTCCTTTCATGTTTATTAACACCTACATTTGTAGTGTAGCATACTACTAGGATAATTTGTATACCGCATTGATAACTTGTGATAAATGTATAAGAATACTGGTTTATTTCACAACTGGTTGATATGGTGTATTTAAAAATCGGGCTATGAGCTTTAGTGAAGTGGTTTATAAAAGTATTA
>CAYJIC010000029.1:0-9813 GCA_964370155.1 uncultured Oscillospiraceae bacterium | reverse complement strand
TATTATATGATAATGCCATCGCAATGGTCGATTTCATGTTGGATGATCTGCGCGGTAAAATCCTTGAAAGTTTTTATCCTTTTTTGAAACTTCATGTTGTAATATTCTACTTTAATGCTTTTGTATCGTTTGGTAGGGCGTGTGCCTTCAAGAGAAAGGCAGGCTTCTTCGGTGTGGTATGGAGAGCTACATTTTATGATTTTCGGGTTTAGCATGACCAGATATTTGTCTTGATCGTTCACTGCGATGATATTGGAAAGTGACCCAATCATGTTTGCGGCAAGTCCTACACAGTGTTCTTCGTTTGCAATAAGTGTATCTAATAAATCGGTAGCTGTTGCAAGGTCTGCCTGAGTTGCAGGCAGGCTTTTTTGAGATAAAAATTTTTCGTCTTTAACAATTTCTTTAATCATATGTATTCTCTTTCTGTTAGCTGATATACATAATAATAACAGCCCAGGGCGATAATGAAAAGTGTAATGAAAAAATATGCAGTAATATTAAGGCGCATGAGGGTGTGTCGGTTGATATTTTGAGGAAAATATCATATAATCTTTATAAGTATGTTTATTGTAAGGTCGGTATGAAAATTAGCAGCATTAATCTGATGTGAAGGCTAGATGCAGCATAAAATTTGCGCAGTTGTAACGCTATGCTCACGCGGTGTGCTATAGCTGTGTTTTTTAGAAGGGTTAACCTAAGATGGTCAAAAAGCAAAAATCTAAAAACAAATGGATATTTGTCGTGATGTGGTCTATTGTTTCGATTGCTCTTCTCACGGCAATATATGCTTTTGTTTGGTATGATGTTTTTAAAGATACTATATCCTCGCCATATTATAATCGTGGAAACTGGACAGTTATTGCGATTTATTGCTTTTTGACATATGTATTCACGATGTTTTTACATGGATATAAAATTGGTATTTCACGTATCATAGAGCTTATATATGCACATTGCGTTTCTATTTTTTTGGTAAATATGTTCACATATGTGCAGATTTCATTGATGAAGTTTGAGTTTTTTAATCCTATGGTTTTAATTGCAATGACATGTGTTCAGGTTATATGCATGGCAGTTTTGGCGTTTTTCGGAAACAAGATATTCTACAGTATATTTCCTCCAAAAAAAATACTGGTGGTTAATAATACAGGCGAGACAAACAGTGTAGTGCTGAAAATGAGCTTGCTTCATAAAAAATACAACATTATGGAAATTGTGAAGTACAATGATAAAGAACTGAAAAAACTGATAGAAAAGATAGCTTTGTATGATGCTGTTTTATTGCCACAAACAGACAAAATTTTGCAAGATATATTAATGCCGATTTGCTTTGAAAAGGGCAAAAACATATATTTTTATCCACTTGTCACAAATATTATGTTGAGCTCCAGCGAGCAAAAAACCTTTTTTGATACACCTGTTTTTCTTTGCAAAAATGAAGGTGTTTCGGGAGGCACATTGGTTGCAAAGCGGCTGATGGATATTGTGCTTTCGATAATATTACTGGTGGCGACATCGCCGATAATGCTGATAACAGCAGTTGTGATAAAGCTACAAGACGGTGGCCCGGTTGTATTTAGGCAAGAACGTTTGACAAAAGACGGTGTTAAATTTGATCTGTATAAGTTTCGAAGCATGATTGTGGAAGCCGAGGCAGACGGTGTTGCAAGGCTGGCAAAACAAAATGATGACAGAGTGACGTCTGTGGGCAAGTTTATACGCAGGACAAGAATAGACGAGCTATTGCAGCTGGTAAACATATTAAAAGGTGATATAACTTTTGTGGGGCCAAGACCCGAGCGGCCACAGATAGTGGCTGAATATGAAAAGTCTTTTCCTGAATTCAGCTATCGGCTAAAAGTCAAAGCGGGGCTTACCGGATATTCTCAAGTGGTGGGACGCTACAACACAAGCCCGAAAGATAAACTACTGCTTGATTTATATTACATCAAAAAATGCTCTATCTTGTTTGATCTTGAAATTTTGCTAATGACGGCAAAGGTGCTGATATTACCGGAAAGCACCCAAGGAGTAACCGCGATAACAGCACTAAACGATGAGTGAAATTGTATTAGTTAAGTGGCCTTGTTTTGGCAAGTGGAAATGATTGCAGTAAGATGGTTTGATTTAGGAGGACTTTTTGGGAGTAGTATTAGTATTTATATTATTTATAGCCATACCTGTGATTTTGGGATCGTTTTTTTTGCGCCTGGATATTGCAACCAAAGATACAAATGATAAAAGCAGTATATTAAAAAGTATGCTGAAGACAAAACAAATATTTGAGTTTGAAGACGAACCCACACTTGGCATAGCGTGGGTTTTAGGTCTTTTTTCGATATTTGGCATTTATCAAGTTGCATATATCCCGTTTATATTCACTACACAGGAGTTTATGCCTACATACTATGTGTGGATGGCGTTGATGCTGACATTGACGGTAATATCGTTGTTTAAAAATTATTATTACATCTACAAAATGGTGATACATTTTATTGTGAGAATCAGAAAAACACCTATTGTCACAATTGTTGCGTTGCTGTTTATAGGTTTTCAAATTTACTATACGGCCACTTATGCGCATATAGATTGGGATGATTTATACTATTTTCCTTTAGCAACAGAGGCACTGGAGTCAAACACTATGTTTGTGTATGACCCAAGAAGTGGGATATATGCAAGTAGCTTGAATACACGTTACGCATTTTCGGGCTACAATATTTGTGTTGCGGCAATATCTTTGTTTGTGGACTTACATCCGATGATAATTTTCTGCACAATATTCCCGGTGATATTTGTTTCGGCAGCATACATTGTTTATGCCATGATAAGTGACAGGCTGTTTTCGGGCGACAGAGAAAAAACGGGATATTTTTTACTGTTTTTGGCTGTTATCAACTTGTTTGGATATTATTCGGAACATTATTCCGTGTCGGCGTTTTTACTTCAGAGAGTGTGGCAAGGAAAAGGCCTTTTGGCTGTTGTCATTATACCGCTATTATTTTGGTATATGATAAGAATATCTAAAAAAGAAGAACGGCTGTCTGACTGGGTCGCTATATTCTGCATTAATTTTTATGCGTGTGCACTTTCATCTATGGCAGTTTATTTAACACTGGTGTTTTTGTGGAGTTTTGCGCTTGTTTTTTCAATAATACAAAAAAGCAAAAGGTTGATAGTGCCTACCATAATATGTACTGTAATCAATTTTATAATCTTTGCCGTGTATCTTATTTATTAGTTTGAGAGGTCATAAATGCTATATTACGTTTTGTATTACGGAAGAGAGACAGTAAAGCTAGCCTACGATTCATATGTCGGCACAGGTAGCTATATGATACTGTTTTATATTGCCATGATATATATCTTTTGTAAGAAAAATAAATTCGCAAAAAAAACAATGCTGTATCCGATAGCTTTTATATTTGTGGCTTTTGCAATAAACCCTATTGTCGCCGAGCTGGCCCGTGTGGGAATAGACGCAAATTCATACTATAGAAATTACTGGCTTATTTTAGATACCGTTGTCATAGCATATGTTGCTGTATGTGTGGTTTTTTCCTTGGATAGTAAGGTGAAGCGAGCTATAATTGCCGCGACGATATGCGTTGTGCTGGTGTCTGCGGGCAGATACATGTTTGAAGAAGACGGCAAGTTTACCGAGGCTGAAACATTGTATAAGCTACCCAGCGAATCTGTACATTTGGCATATACGATGGAGCCACTGAACCTGACAAAAGATGATCGTGTTCTGGCAGATTTGCTTGTGACTAAAGAAATCAGAATGTACGATGCCAGTGTGACATTGGTATATAGCTTCCATATACCGGCAGGAGGAAACGTAGTACACTATGAGGATAGAGAATATTCTGTAAACGCAAAAATCTTGTACGATATGATTTATGACCATACAATAGAGTTTGATGAGGAGTTGCTTTACACTGCGCTGAAAGACACTCACTGCAAATATATGATAGTATACAATAAAAGTGAAGTGATGCCGTTCCTTGATGAAGTCGATTGGCTAAGCGAAGCAGCATCCACCGATGTACATGTAATTTTAGAAGTGGGCGATACTGAAAAATTTGCATAATAAGGCAGGCATGGCCTTGTAAAGTTTCAAGCCGCTACCCTTTTTTGGGTGGCGGCTTGTTTAGTGTTTTCGTAGAAAGGCAGGCATAGCTTTCAAAGAAAAATGGAATAGCCTGCTGTCATGAATGCTTTTTTGAAGTTGTTATGTGTATGCGTCAATATATGACTTGACAAGTGTTAATACATATAACAATACATAAAATTATAGCCAAAAACCTATGATGATACGTACATGTGGTTTTTGACTATAGAATATGGTTTTATTTGCTGGTTGCCACGATGGTGGCGTTTAAATAAAATTACAATTAGTTGCGTCGGGATGGTTTATATAGTGAGTAATTTTTCGCCATCTTTTAATATAGCGGTAAGAGGAAGGCCCATGTAGTCTACTGTAACATTTAGGTTTCGGAGTTCATCGCTCACACCAAGCTGATCGGTGCAAGAAAGACAAGCTTTTACGACAACGCCTGCCTCTTGTGCTTGCTTGATTTTTTCTTTGATGCTATCGTCTTCGGCTGCAAGTTTTGTGCTTGCGCCCCACATGATGATTTCAACTTCGTCAAACCAGCCCTTGATCTTTGAGTTAATGGCGTACATAAACACCATCAGCTCGGCGGTGTCGCGGTTGTTGTTCACCCATAAAATGTTTAACTTTTCCATATTGCCCTCCAAGTATAGTTGATTTTAAAGCATAAAAGTTGATGCTTTTCGTATACGATAGCCTGATTTTTAGGAGTAAGCTAGTCGGCGTCTTCGTCCAGTGCCTCTATCAAAAAGCTGACAGGACGAAACCCGTCGTTGCAACTTATCATTGCGGACTTTGGGTTTTTCATCCACCCGTCATAAATATTTTGTCCGCCGTGGGATAATGTCATAACAAAAGAAGACATGCTATCCCAAGCGCTGTCGCAGAACCCTACCGGTTTTTGCCAGCCATTTGCAATGTACACTTGAGATTCTTTTAAATCGCAGGCGTGCTCGATAGGGTTTTCGTATTCAGCGGCGAGATCGGCGTAAAAAGCTTTCCTCATCACAGTGATTTTACATTTTTTCACCGTATACCTCCTGTGTGATGTTATGATGTGAATATAGCATGATTTTAAATCGAAGATGGCTTGGCAGAGGTGGTTTAACCAACATATGAAAACCGCTTAACTTTTTCACCGTTGTGCACAACAGTTTCGTTCCACATTAAAGCAGGGCGCACCCAAATGCCGCCTTGGCCATAAAGTGCACGATAAACAACAAAATCCTCAAGAGTTTCACTGTGTTTTGCCGTATAAAGTAGTTCGTATTCACCACCCTTAAAATGTATATATTTACCGGGCTTGAAATTTTCTTTCATAAAACACCTCACATTAATTTGCTTTTAATATATAAAAACGACATAATATAAAAGTATGGCTTTTTACTTAATATACTTAGGAGGAAGAAAAATGCTGTTTATTTGCTATCCTAAATGCACGACATGCCAAAAGGCAAAAAAGTTTTTGGATGATAAAAAAATATCATACACCCAGCGGCACATAAAAGACGAAAACCCTACGTATGATGAGCTGAAAGAATGGCATGCAAAAAGTGGGCTGCCTATTAAAAGATTTTTCAACACAAGCGGTCTGGTGTATAAATCTATGAGCCTGAAAGATAAGCTGGACGGCATGAGTGATGACGAAAAGTTGAGTCTGTTAGCAGGCGACGGAATGCTTGTGAAAAGGCCGATGCTTGTCGGTGATGATTTTGTGTTGGTTGGGTTCAAAGAAAATGAATGGGATAGTAAAGTTTAATTTTAGTATAATAGTTAAACTGGCTTGTTGTCAAAGTATGCAAGCGACTAATTTTAAATTGATGTGTACTACTTTAAATAGTGAGGCATATTTGACATGAATCATGCAATATAAAATATTTAGGGGGAAAGCATGAAGCTGATTTTAGAACATATCATAAAGTCCTATGAAGAAAAGGTTGTTTTGAAAGGCGCCGAATTTCAATTTGAAAAAGGGAAAATTTATGCTCTTTTAGGACGTAATGGCTCGGGAAAAACCACTCTTTTCAACTGTATAAACGAAGATATAGAAGTGAATGTCGGTAAAATATATTTAGAGGATGCAGGGATATCAAGAAAAATTTGTGCCGAGGATGTGGGGTATGTGCTGTCCACACCGGCAGTACCAAGCTTTTTGACTGCACGCGAGTTCATTAAGTTTTTTATTGATATAAACAAAGAAAAAATCTCCTTGCTGCAAACAGTGGACGAATATTTCGAAATAGTTGGCATTGCTGTAGAAGATAGGGATCGACTGCTAAAAGATTATTCACTGGGCATGAAAAATAAAGTCCAAATGCTTGTGAACTTTATTGCAAACCCTAAAATATTACTTTTAGACGAGCCACTTACATCTTTTGACGTGGTGGTAGCGGATGAGATGAAACGTTTGCTCCGCAGTATTAAAAACGAACATATTATTATTTTTTCAACACATATTATGGAGCTTGCCTTAGAGCTGTGTGATGAGATTGTGATTTTGTCTGGTGGGGTATTGTCGCAAGTGCCAAAAAATAAAGACATCATCATCGAAACTTTAAGGAGGGACGAGGATGATTAAAACTGCAAAACATTTGTTTTTGCTGCAAAATACTTATCGGACCAATAGCATTTTATATTATTTAAAGCGCCTGCCACTGATAGGGCTTGTTTTTCCGTATACTTTGTACTCACAATCGGCGCTAAAAGTGGTGTTTGCAGTTTTTAGTGTCATGTTTGAAATTGGTAAAACATTTCTTTCTAAGGGGATATACGTTGTCTTTATAACTACATTGGCAAGTTATTTGTCACAGCTTGATAGAGTGGCGCTATCTGAGGCGGATGTGATGCTAAATATTTTGCTGTGGTGCACCTTTGCAGGCGGTGTGTCCAACTGCTTTGTGCTGGAGCCACAAAAAGATCAAAACTATGCCATTATGTTTATGCGCATGGATGCAAAAAAAGTGGCACTGACAAGTTTCTTTCAGTTTTTGATCACAACTGTGGTTGGTATGCTACCGTTTTATATCTTGGTTGCGGATATGCGTGCTTTAGGTGTGGTGAACATTTTTACCATTTTCGTGATTTTAGTTTCAAGTAAGCTAATGGGCAGTGTCGTAAAGTTATATCTGCGCGCAAAAAACAAAAACTTGAAAGTGATGAAAGAAAGCTATAAAGAAATGGCTATCAGTTTGCTACTTTTAGGTGTCGGAGTGCTGTTTGTCATCTTGAATATACGCACAAGTATTATTGCTATGTTGATAATAGCGGTAGCGTTTTCAGTCATGGGCGTTGCAAGTTTGCGATATCTTTTACGATTTTCAGATTATTTGCGTCTGTATAAAGTGATGTATAACCAATATGAAACCTTGCTGGCAACAAAAGGCAACTCGAAAACAGCGCTGAAAACAGTTTCTGTAAACTATATTACTGATGATGTTGGTGTGAAAAGTAATAAAAGCGGATACGCCATGCTTTCAGATTGTTTTATGAAACGGCACAGAAAATTGCTGTTTAGTTTTTCAAAGGTAGTTGTGCTTATTGAAGTGGTGGCTTTGGCTATTGTTTTGGCCGCGTGCTTAATATCGCCGAATATTGCGCAAATTGCCAATGGGCTGGTGATAAGCGCAGTGCCGCTAATGACGTATATCATGTATTTTTTCAATTGCGGTGAGCGTACGGTTAAAACGTTGTTTATGAACTGTGATAGCGAAATGCTTACATATAGGTTTTATCGTCAGCCAAAGGCCATTGTGGAAATGTTTACCCTACGCCTTAAGGCACTTGTGGTGATGGACTGGTTCCAAAGTTTGCCGCTGGCTTTAGCGCTACCATTGATATTGCTTGTATCAGGTGGAACAAATACCCAAAGCGAATATTTTATGCTGTTTTTAAGCATCATGGCAATGTCTACATTTTTCAGTGTGCACAATCTTGTGATTTATTATTTGTTTCAGCCATACAACAAAGAAGTGGAGATGAAAAACCCGATTTATACCATCATCAAAAGTGTTACTTATGTGGCGTGCTTTTTGCTGATGCGGCAAAATCCGCCTTTTGCAGTGTTCAGCATTGTGGCAAGTGTGTTTTGTGTTTTATATATTGCTATTTCTATCCCGCTGGCTTACAAAATAGCCCCGAAAACATTTAGGCTTAAATAATAGCAGAATACACTGAAATATAGTACAATAATTATTACAGTTAAAACATGTTTTTGTGTGGAATGTGGATTAAAAGGAGATATTATGCGTATATTGATTTGCGTAAAGCAGGTTCCCGGCACAAACAATGTAGAGGTTGACCCTATTACAGGTGTTTTAAAGCGTGATGGCGTTGTGAGTAAGATGAATCCATATGACTTATATGCGCTTGAAATGGGTGTTTCGCTTGCTGAAAAGGCTGGCGGGAAAGTGACAGCTATAACCATGGGGCCACCACAGGCAAAGAGTGTGGTAAACGAGGCAATCATGATGGGCGCCGAAAATGGCGTGATAATAAGCGATAGGCGATTTGTCGGCTCGGATGTTTTGGCAACAAGCTATACCTTGGCGCAAGGTATACAAAACAATGATAGTTTTGATTTGATAATATGCGGAAAACAAACAACAGATGGCGATACCGCACAAGTAGGTGCGGAAATTGCCGAACATTTAAATATACCGCATATAACAAATGTCAAAGAAATAATAAACGCAGACAAAAATGAGCTGACGCTGCGCTGTGGAATCGAACATTTAAATATAACACAAAAAGTGAAGTTGCCGTGCTTGATTTGCGCAGAAGGCGGAATAAATACACCCAGGCTGCCATCATACAAAAGAAGTAAAGAGCTAACTGAAGACATGATAACATTTATGTCGCTGGATGATATGAGCGATACCAGCGAAAATAATTATGGGCTTTTGGGCTCGCCCACACAAGTTGTTGAAATATTCCCGCCCGGTAAAAACACGGAAAAAGAAGTTTGGAAAGGCGAAGCGGTCGAGCTATCAAGTAAGCTTTATAACATGCTAAAGCAAGCTAAATTTGTGTAAGTGAGGGAATGATTTTGACGATTTTAAACATAAATCAAAGCATTATAACCAAAGAAATTGCAAGCGAGCTAGCCGAGGCTTGTCCGTTTAATGCAATTACATTTGAAGATAGTACACTTGTGATAAACTCTGCATGTAAGATGTGTAAGCTATGTACAAAACACGAAAGCAAAGCGGTGACATTAACCGAAGCGAAAAAAGAAAAGCTGGATAAATCCCAATGGGTTGGGGTTTGTGTTTTGTGCGACTTTAGTGAAGGGGCATTGCACCCGGTGGCGCTGGAGCTTTTAGGAAAAGCAAAGCAGCTGGCTGATGTTATCGGTCATCCTGTATATGCGCTGGTGATAGGGCACAAAACAAATGTCGCACAAAAGGAGCTTTTGCATTATGGCGCAGATAAAGTTTTTGTTTATGACAATGAAGCGTTTGAACATTTTAAGATAGAGCCGTATGCGAACGCATGTGAAGACTTCATAAATAAAATAAAGCCATCAAGTATTTTGGCAGGCGCAACAAACGTTGGTCGCAGCCTTGCGCCACGGGTTGCCGCAAGGTTTAAAACAGGCCTTACGGCAGACTGCACTGTTTTAGAAATGGATGAAAGCACAGATTTGCTTCAAATACGTCCTGCATTTGGCGGGAATATCATGGCGAAAATAATAA